>NZ_JBRBWD010000037.1:0-78984 GCF_052825245.1 Sagittula sp. | reverse complement strand
GGCTCAGTACCTCGACGCGGTTCAGCTCGCGCTCGCTCATCAAAACCCATCCCATGCCCGCAACCTCTGCCTGTTCTCATCGGGGCAGAGTGTGACACTTCTACTTTGCAGATGTGGGACACTTTAACTTTGCGCGTACACACGTTAATCTGATAATCTGTATTATGTATAAATTTGATGTGGTGAACCACTGATCCGCTGCATCGTCTGGTATCGCATCCGGCCGAATTTTCTTAACCCTGCCTAAGAACCACAACCCTAGATAACCTGTCGAACACGCGCTCAAGGCTGGACAACCCGGTTGACCAGTCGTTAACTCGCGCACCTCAATACCGGAGTCCGACATGACCTCTATCCTCGTGCTGAATGGCCCGAACCTGAACCTGCTTGGCACACGTCAGCCCGAGATCTACGGATCGACCACACTTTCGGATGTCGAGGAGATGTGCCGCACCCACGGCGCGACCAAGGGCGTCTCGGTGACCTGCCTGCAGTCGAACTTCGAGGGCCAGCTCGTGACCTGGATCCATGAGGCGCGCGGTGTGCATGCCGGGATCATCCTCAACGCTGGCGCCTACACGCACACGTCCGTCGCGTTGATGGACGCCATCAAGGGCACGCAGATGCCGACGATCGAGCTGCACCTGTCCAACGTGCATGCGCGCGAGGCCTTCCGCCATCATTCCTACATCAGCCCTGTCGCAATCGGGGTCATAGCGGGCTTTGGCGCCAAGGGCTATACTCTGGCAATCGACGCCCTGTTGGGCCATCTGGAGGGTTGATCCTTGACGCCGGACTTACGAGACAAGCTGATCGAACTAACCAATGTCGACCGTGTCGAAGTCCTCTGGGCGGAACACTGCAACCTGATGGAAGCCTACGGGTTCGACCGTCTTATCTACGGGTTCACCCGCTTCCTGACGCCGAACTCGATGGGCGATCCGAACGATTTCGTCATTCTGAGCAACCACTTGCCGGCCTATCGCAAGGGTTTTGTCGAAGGCGGCCTGTACCGCGATGCACCCATGGTCCGCTGGGCGCTGGAGAACGAAGGCCATTGTTCCTGGCGCGTCCTGGCCGAGCAGATCACCACCGGTGCGCTCTCGGAGAAGGCACAGAGAGTCGTGGCCTTCAACGTCGCGCACAAGGTTCAGGCTGGCTACACGATCAGCTTCAAATCCGTGTCGAGCCGCGCAAAGGGCGCGATTTCCCTGACGGCGCGGGCCGAGATGACGCAGGACGACGCGGATGCCGTCTGGGCGGAACACGGATCGGACATCATCCTCTTGAACAACCTCGTGCATCTCAAGATCCTCACCCTGCCCGTTCCTTTGCATAATCAGACACTTACCCCGCGCCAGCGCGAGGCCTTGGAATGGGTCGGTGACGGCAAGACCATGCAGGATATCGCGCAGATCATGGGCCTGACGCAGGCGACGATCGAAAAGCACCTCCGCCTGGCACGCGAAACCCTGAACGTGGAAACCACCGCGCAGGCGGTCGCAAAAGCAGCGTTTCACAACCAGATGTACATAATAGAGGCGTGATTCCACGCTCTAATTGAGCCGCGCTTCGTTGCTGCATCAACATGACGCGGAAACGGGCAAATCGCTTTCGCTTACACGCGCTTCCTGCAGGTCTTCTTAAAACTCGATTTCAAAACCTGAAATCGGCGGCTGCGAAATCGTTAATTTTCCGTTTTTACCTGTTGGTCAGGAAATCCCGACTTTCTTTACCATGGGTAAATTGCGAGGGTATCCACGTTCCGTGAGTGGTGGCTTTGGCCATGGAGCAAAGGAGCGGCACCCCGCGTATTTCCGGGCCCTGTCGATCTTCCGGTGCAAACCGGCGCTGGTCCAGCGGGGAAATTTCCGCCCCGTTGGCCGGCATCCCAAACGGGGTCCCCGGTCTCATCCCCAATGTCTCACCGGGGGCCCCGCCCTTTTGTCCATTTGCAATAACGAAAGCGCCGGTCCCGTCTTGGGACCGGCGCTATTTGTTGCTGTCGTCCAAGGGCGCCGCCTGCAAAGACGGCGCCTGTCAGGAATTGGACCTCAGCCCTGAGCGGCCTTCGCCACTTCGGCTGCGAAATCCTCTTCCTTCTTCTCGATGCCTTCGCCGACCTGCATGCGGATGAAGCCGGTGATCTCTGCACCTGCCTCTTTCGCGGCCTGCGCGACGGTCACATCGGGGTTCAGCGCGAAGGGCTGACCGACCAGCGTGATCTCGGCGAGGAACTTCTTCATCCGGCCTTCGATCATCTTCTCGATCACCTGCTCCGGCTTGCCGGATTCGCGGGCGATGTCGATCTGCACCTGGCGCTCTTTCTCGACGATGGCCGGGTCCAGTTCGGACTCGTTCAGAGCCGCCGGGTTGGTGGCGGCGATGTGCATCGCGACCTGCTTGCCGAACTCGTCGGAACCGCCGGTCAGCGCAACCAGCACGCCGATCTGGCCCATGCCGTCAGCCGCCGCATTGTGCACGTAGGTGGACACGGTCTCGCCCGAGATCTTGGCCATCCGGCGCAGGGTCATGTTCTCGCCGATCTTGGCAACCGCGTCGGTGATGTTCTCCGACACCGGCTTGCCGTTGAGCTGTGCATCGGCCAGCGCCTCGACGGAGTCGACGTTCAGCGCGGCACCGGCAATGCCAGCCACCATCGACTGGAACTCGGCGTTCTTGGCGACGAAGTCGGTTTCCGAGTTGACCTCGACGGCGACGCCCTGGCCGCCTTCGACCTTCACGGCCACGAGACCTTCGGCGGCGGTGCGGCCGGACTTCTTGGCGGCCTTCGCCAGCCCCTTGGTGCGCAGCCAGTCGACCGCAGCATCCATGTTGCCGTCGTTCTCGACCAGGGCCTTCTTCGCATCCATCATGCCTGCGCCGGTCATTTCGCGCAGTTCTTTCACCTGTGCAGCAGTGATCGCCATCGCTTGGCTCTCCTCATGTCATCTTGGTGGGGCACGGTGGCCCCTTGAAACCGGCGCATGGCAGTCCCCTGCCCCGCGCCGGATCGCGAACCTCATGTCACGGGCAGGTATCGCTTTTGCGACAGCCCGCCCGGACCGGCTCAATTGCCGTCGGTGCCGGCCAGCAGCTCTTCTGCCGGGGCTTCCTCGAGCGCGCCGAGATCGACGCCTGCCGCTTCCATCTGGCCGGTCATGCCGTCCAGGGCCGCACGGGATGCGAGGTCGCAGTAGAGCGCGATGGCGCGTGCCGCGTCGTCGTTGCCCGGGATGATGTAGTCCACGCCGTCGGGCGAGCAGTTGGTGTCGACAACCGCGACAACCGGGATGCCCAGCTTGTTGGCTTCGGCCACGGCCAGCTGCTCTTTCTTGACGTCGATGACGAACAGCATATCCGGCACGCCGCCCATCTCACGGATGCCGCCCAGCGAGGCCTGCAGCTTCGCCTGGTCGCGTTCCATGTTCAGGCGCTCTTTCTTGGTGAGGCCCTCTGCGCCGGATTCCATCTGCTCGTCGATGGAACGCAGGCGGTTGATCGACTGCGACACGGTCTGCCAGTTGGTCAGCGTGCCACCGAGCCAGCGGTGGTTCATGTAGTACTGTGCGCACTTCTCGGCCGCTTCGGCGATCGGCTGTGCTGCCTGACGCTTGGTGCCGACGAAGAGAACGCGGCCGCCCTTGGCGACGCAGTCACGGATGGCCTGCAGAGCCTGGTCCAGCATCGGGACGGTCTGCGTCAGGTCCATGATGTGGATGCCGTTGCGCGCACCGTAGATGAACTCGCCCATGCGGGGGTTCCAGCGCTGCGTCTGGTGGCCGAAGTGAACGCCAGCTTCAAGCAGCTGACGCATGTTGAACTCGGGAAGAGCCATGCCTTCTATCCTTTCCGGTTTAGCCTCGGCGGGGGATTTGTCCGGATCATTCCGGGCCAACCGGTGGACCTATGGGGATGTCTCCCCCATAAGGCCCGCCCCCGCCTGCGGGTTCGTGAGGGGGCCATTACAGAGGTTTGTACGCCGTGGCAAGCCCATAACGGCGGCGATGCGGGCATGGCGCCATACAGCCTTTCCTGAGCTGCGGATCGGCGGTGGCGTGACCGGGGCCAAGTGGGGTTTCGCGCGGAAGATCGCGACAGGCAAGTGGATCGTTCGGAATTGCGAGGGGCCGCGCAAGAACGCGGCCCAACCGTTTGAAATCCTTAGCTCAGTCGGATGGAGAGGTCAAAGGAAAACCCGCTCCACGAACCAGTAGGCGCCGACGCAGGCGATGGCGACCGAGGCGGGCGTGGCCACGTAGCGGCGGTAGGCGTCGAGGTGATCCACGAAGTGTGCCGAGATCAGGCAGGCCACCGAAAGCGCCGCCAGCGGCCAGAGGAAGACCGGCGCCCCTGCCCCCATCGCGGCGGTGAATCCCGGGCCGTTCAGCAGGTAGCCTGCCGCCACGAAGACGATGGCCAGCACGCCGTAGACCACCTGCGCCATGCGCTGGTCGGCCTTCAGGCGGTCGGTTCTCTGGGCCAGAACCACCAGCAGGAAGGCGATGGCGATGACCGTGAGCTGGCCGAACTCCACACCGACGTTGAAGCCGATAAGTGCCGGAATGAACTGGTTTTCCGGCAGTCCGAACTCTTGCAGGACCGACGCGAAGCCAAGCCCGTGCAGCAGGCCGAAGATGAAGATCACCAGCGGCCGCCAGCGGTGCAGCTTGTCGGAGACGATGTTCTCCACCGCGACGTAGACGATGGAGGCGGCGATGATCGGTTCCACGATGCTGCCGGGGATGGACACGTACCCCAGCGCGCCGAGCGCCAGCGTCACGGTGTGCGCCAGCGTGAAGGCGGAGATCTGCCAGAGCAGCGGGCTGAGCCGGGTGGAGAGGAAGAACAGCCCCAGCACGAAGAGGATGTGGTCGAGGCCCATGGGCAGGATGTGTTCGAAGCCAACCGGGATGTAGCTGGCGAAGGTGGCGAGCGGCCCCATGGCGTCGCCACCGGCGAGGGTGATCGGCTCGGACGGGCCGCCGGAGAGGTAGCCGGTATAGCCGTCCTCGACGTCCATCTGCCGCAGGATCAGCGTGCCGTATTCCGAAGGCCACGAGACGGTGATCGCCTGCGCGCTCGCGGGCAGATTTCCGTTCAGGAACAAGCGGCTCTCGCGCGGAAGGTCGATGTTGGCTTCGTCGTCGACCTCGACGTTGCCGAGCGTGAGCGGCACCTCCGTGCCGTCCTGCGTGGTCACGGTGATGGGCCCGAGGATGGCCTGTTCCTCGCCCTCGATACGGGCCTTCAGGTCGTCGGGAGAGAGCGCGCGGAGGGTATCGACCTCCTCGGCGCCGTCGGTGGCGTTGGTGTCCTCCACGCCTTCGAGGTCGACGCCCGCCAGAAGCGGTTCCGCCGATAGGCGCAGCACAAGCGACAGGTCGGACCCTTCGGTGGTCAGGTCGCCGATGGCGGGCCGGACCTCGTGGGCGGCGGCGGTGGAAAGCCACAGAAGGCTGGCGAGAAGGGCGGCAAGGGCGCGGATCATGGTCGTCTCCGTGGCGGCAGTTCCGATCCAAGATGACGCAATGTCAGGCGGGTTCAAGGGCGGAAGCGCCCCCATCGTACGCCGTTAACCTGCCACACCGGCACCCCCGAGGGATGAACGGCGCGCGCGGAGGGGTAACGGAGCGTACGCCGCACGGGCATACGACATGCTGTGGTGCGAAAACGGATGTGCCACAACGGGTTAACGGATCTTCATGAATCGAGAGGCGCGTTAAGGGACGAACCGGCCGATTGGACCCCGATTCCCGGCCGGTTGTTAATCTTTTGCGCGAATCGGCGCCGCCAAACCGTTGCGCAGCAATGTTTTTCGTTAACCCTGTCGGAAACGTCGCGTCACGGCGCCCTGCCCGCTCAGCCGGTCTGGTCGGTGACCGAAAGGCCCAGCAGCCGCCAGCTTTGCATGCCGCCGCGATAATAGAAGATACGGTCGGCCGGATAGCCCGCCTCGATCATGTTGCGGATCGCGGTCGGCGACTGCCCGCACCAGAGACCGTTGCAGAACAGCGCGACACGCCGCGCGCCGGCGCAATCCCAGCCGTCGAAGTCGGGCTCGCAGCCGAGCTGCGCCAGTTCGTCGATGACGTAGGTATAGGGGATGTTCACCGCGCCCGGGATGGAGCCGGTGCGGAACCAGTCTTCGGTGCGGCTGTCGATCACCATGGCGTCGGGGTCCTGCAGCATGTCGAGCAGTTCCAGCTCGCCGATGGTGGTCACGCCCGGTGCCGGGGTCATCGGCTGGATGCAGAACGGCGGACAGGCGCGCGAGGTCTGTGCCCATTCGCCGTCAAGCTCGTTGGCCTGGTCCTGAATGCGGCTGATGGTGGCCGATCCTTCAGCCGTCTCGATCGTGACCGAGGGCATGTCCGGGGTGATGTTGACCTCTTCGGCCAGGAGCGGCGTGCTGAGCAGCGCGCCCGCGACGATGGATCTGATGAGCATGATGTGTCCTCCCTTGTGAAATGGAGGTTGGGGCCGGGCAGGCACAATTCAAGCGCGGGCGCCCTGCCCCCATGTGCTGCCGCCGGTCATGGGGAGCGCCTTGGGTGCGGTCGTCCCGGCGCTTCGCCGGAACCGCTGGTTTGCCCGGGGCTTCGCCCGTGATTGGCCCGAACCGTACCCCCGGACGGTTCACCGCGCCGGAGGCGCGGTCCGGCCGCCCCGGGGCTTCGCCCGTTCGTCGCTTGAAAGGTCCACCGGACCTTTCATCCGGCTCTGCCGGACCCGCTCCTTCGCCCGGGGCTTCGCCCGTGATTTGCCCGAACCGTCCCCCGGACGGTTCGCCGCGCCGGAGGCGCGGTCCGGCAAATCACCCCAGCGCGTATCCTGCGCCGCGGACGGTGCGGAGGGGGTCCTGACCGCCGTGCTGGCTCAGCGCCTTGCGGAGGCGGCCGATGTGGACGTCTACGGTGCGGGTGTCGACATAGATGTCGCGGCCCCAGACGCGGTCCAGAAGCTGTTCGCGCGACCAGACGCGGCCCGGCTTTTCCATGAAGGTGGTCAGCAGGCGGAATTCTGTCGGGCCGAGTTTCAGCGGCTTGCCGTTGCGGGTCACGCGGTGGGTCTCGGAATCGAGCACGATGTCCTCGTATTCGAGCCGCAGACCGGCGGCGGAGGGCCGGGTGCGCCGGAGTTGCGCCCGCACCCGCGCCATCAGCTCGATGATCGAGTAGGGTTTGACCACGTAGTCGTCGGCGCCGGTTTCAAGGCCGCGCACGCGGTCGATCTCCTCCGAGCGGGCCGAAAGCATGATGATCGGCACGTTGCGGGTTTCCGGCCGGGTCTTGATCTGGCGGCAGACCTCGATCCCGGAGACGTTGGGCAGCATCCAGTCGAGGACCACGATGTCGGGGTTTTCCTCCGCCATCATCAGGAGCGCCTCTTCGCCGTTGCCGGCGCTGGCCACCCGGAAGCCTTCGGCCTCCAGGTTGTAGGACAGGACTTCGCGCTGTGCCGGCTCGTCCTCGACGAGCAGAACCGTGGGCTGATCCGCCGCCATCGCCCTCAGTCCTCGTCCGCTTGCGAGAACTCCGGCGAGAGCCGGTAGTCGGAGGACGTGCGGTCGTCCTTCACCCGCGCCTCTGTCGGCATCTGCCCGGTGACGAGGAAGACCACCTGCTCGGAGATCGAGGTGACGTGGTCGCCCATCCGTTCGATGTTCTTGGCGATGAAATGCAGGTGCATGCAGGCGGTGATGTTGCGCGGGTCCTCGAGCATGAAGGTCAGGAACTCGCGGAACAGCGTGTTGTACATCTGGTCGACGTCGCGGTCGCGGTCGATCACGTCGAGCGCCAGCGCCTCGTCGCGCTGGATGTAGGCGTCGAGCGCGTCCTTCAGCATCAGCTCCACCTCGCGGGCCATGCGGCGGAGCGAGGCGGCGGTGCCGCCGATCTGCTGCATCTGCGACAGCACGGAGGTGCGCTTGGCGATGTTCTTCGACAGGTCGCCGATGCGTTCGAGGTTCGCCGACATGCGCATCACCGACAGCACGACCCGCAGGTCGGAGGCGATGGGCGCGCGCAGGGCGATGACCCGGGCGGCTTCCTCGTTGAGGCTTTCGTCCATGGCGTCGATGGCCTTGTCGCCGTCGCGCACCTTCTGGGCCAGTTCCTCGTCCCGCTTCTCGAGCGCGGTGGCGGCGCTGATGATCGCCTCTTCGACGAGGCCGCCCATCTTCATGATCCGGGCCTGGATGCCTTCGAGGTCGCGGTCGAAGGCCGAGGCGATGTGCTGGTTCAGTTCGGTCATGGGATTATCCGATCCGTCCTGTGATGTAGCTTTCGGTGCGGGGATCTTCGGGGTTGGTGAAGATCTTGCCGGTTTCGCCGTATTCCACGAGGTTGCCGAGGTGGAAGAAGGCCGTCTTCTGGCTGACGCGGGCGGCCTGCTGCATGGAGTGGGTCACGATCACCACCGAGTAGTCCTGCCGCAGTTCGTCGATCAGTTCCTCTACCTGCGAGGTGGCGATGGGGTCGAGCGCGGAGCACGGCTCGTCCATCAGCAGAACCTCCGGTTCGGTGGCGATGGCGCGGGCGATGCAGAGGCGCTGCTGCTGGCCGCCGGACAGGCCGGTGCCGGGCGCCTGCAGGCGGTCCTTCACCTCGTTCCAGATGGCGCCGCGGCGGAGCGACTTCTCGACGATCTCGTCGAGGTCGGCCTTGTTCTTGGCAAGCCCGTGGATCCGCGGCCCGTAGGCGATGTTGTCGTAGATCGACTTGGGGAACGGGTTGGGCTTCTGGAAGACCATGCCGACCTTGGCGCGGAGCTGCACCGGGTCGACGCGCTTGTCGTAGATGTCCTCGCCGTCGATCTCGATCCGGCCCTCGACGCGGCAGATGTCGATGGTGTCGTTCATCCGGTTCAGCGTGCGCAGGAAGGTGGACTTGCCACAGCCCGAGGGGCCGATGAAGGCGGTCACGGTCTTGTCCTCGATGTCCACGTCCACGTCCTTGATGGCGTGGGTGTCGCCGTAGAATACCTGAACGCCACGGGCGCTGATCTTGGTCTCGGTCTGGGTCACGTTTCGGTCCGTATGCGGTGCGTCGTACATGTTCATGGGTCCTATCCTAGCGGTTTGGCCGCCCGTCGGGAATGCCGGGCCTTGGCGGTGGGGCCGGATCTCTCCGGCTTACCAGCGGCGCTCGAAGCGGCGGCGCAGGATGATGGCGATGATGTTCATGGTCAGCAGGAAGACCAGGAGGATGATGATCCCGCCCCAGGCCCGTTCGTAGTAGGCCGGGTCGGCGCGCTTGGCCCATTCGTAGATCTGGGCGGGCATGGCGGAGTTCGGGGACATGAAGCCTTCGGCGATGCCCTCGGGGTAGTTGGTGGCGATGTAGCCCACCATGCCGATCAGCAGGAGCGGCGCGGTTTCGCCGAGCGCCTGCGCCAGGCCGATGATGGTGCCGGTCAGGATGCCCGGCATGGCGAGCGGCAGCACGTGGTGGAAGACCGCCTGCATCTTCGACGCGCCCACCCCCAGTGCCGCGTCGCGGATCGACGGCGGGACCGACTTCAGCGAGGCGCGGGTGGAGATGATGATCGTGGGCAGGGTCATCAGCGTCAGCACGAGGCCGCCGACCAGCGGCGCGGACTGCGGCAGCCCGGCGAACTGGATGAAGACGGCAAGGCCCAGGATGCCGAAGACGATGGAGGGCACGGCCGCGAGGTTGGAGATGTTCACCTCGATCAGGTCGGTGAAGCGGTTCTGCGGCGCGAATTCCTCGAGGTAGATGGAGGCGGCGACGCCGATGGGCAGCGACAGCGCCAGCACCACCAGCATCATGAAGAAGGACCCCAGCATCGACACGCCCAGACCGGCCTGTTCGGGGCGGGATTCGGAGGCATCGGCGCCGAAGATGAACTCGGAGTTGAAGGACTTCTCGACAAGCCCCGCCTCGCGCATCTGGTCGATGAGGTCGAGGTGTTCGGAGTCGATGTTCTTGTCGCGGGTGATGTCCTCGCGCTTGACCCGGCCCTTGAAGTAGCCGTCGACGCGGGAGGATGCGAGGATGCGGAACTCGATGGTCTCGCCGATCTGGCCGGGGTTGGCGATGACGTAGTCGCGCAGCTGTGCGGCGGCGGAGGCGGAGATCAGCGCCTTCATGTCGCCGTCGTCCTCCAGCGGGGTTTCGAAGCCCTGCTCCTGCACCTGCGTGAAGATCGCCTGCTGGATCAGCGGCTGGTAGCCGAAGGTGGAGACCTTCTTGATGTCCTCGATGTCGCGGTTGCCGTTCTTGTCGAGCTTTGCCTCGTCCAGGTAGACGGGCACCTCGATGAAGGTCTGCTGGAAGGCGGTCAGGCCGTTCGTCAGGATCGCCCAGAGCAGCACGACGAGGAAGAAGATGCCGGTGCCGATGGCGGCAAGGCCGTACATCCGGAAGCGTTTCTCGGCGGCATTGCGGCGCTTGGTCCGGGCGTCGGCGGCGGTCAGGGAAATCTTGCCGCGCGGTGCACCGGCGGTGTCCATGGATGCGTCGGTCATTCGTACTGCTCCCGGTACTTGCGCACGATGTAGAGGGCGAAGACGTTCAGCCCCAGCGTCAGGATGAAGAGGGTCATGCCGAGGGCGAAGGCCACCAGCGCCTCGGGCGAGGCGAAGTCGGCGTCGCCGGTCAGCTGCGAGACGATCCGCGTGGTCACGGTGGTCATCGCCTCGAAGGGGTTGAGCGACAGCTTGGCCGCGGCCCCTGCCCCCAGCACCACGATCATCGTCTCGCCGATGGCGCGCGAGGTGGCCAGCAGGATGGCGCCCACGATGCCCGGAAGGGCCGCGGGCAGGATCACCTGCTTGATGGTCTCGGACTTCGTCGCGCCCAGCCCGTAGGAGCCGTCACGCATTGCCTGCGGCACGGCGTTGATGATGTCGTCGGAGAGCGAGGAAACGAATGGGATCAGCATGATGCCCATGGCGATGCCGGCGGTGATGACCGCGCGGGTGCCCTGCATCCAGCCCAGACCGTCGCTGCCGAAGACCGACAGCAGCAGCGGGCCGACCGTCAGCAGCGCGAAGAGGCCGTAGACGATGGTGGGGATGCCGGCCAGCACCTCGAGCGCGGGCTTGGCGTAGGCGCGCATCTTCGGGCCCGCGTATTCCGACAGGTAGACGGCAGCGAAAAGGCCGATCGGCACGGCGACCAGCAGCGCCACGAAGGAGATGTAGAGCGTGCCCCAGAGCAGCGGCCAGATCCCCAGCTCGGACCCGCCGCCGAAGGAGGGCGACCAGGTGAGCGAGCCGAAGAATTCGCCCGCCGGGTAGAGGTTGAAGAACCGGATGGTGTTGCCGATCAGCGAGAACACGATGCCGATGGTGGTCAGGATCGCGATGGAGGCGGCGGCGATCAGCAGGTAGCGGACGGAGGTTTCCACCACGTTGCGGGCGCGGAAGTCCTTGTGCGTCTCGCGCAGGGCGATCACGAAGCCCGCGATCGCGAGGACCAGCACGGCCACGGTCATGTAGAGGTTGCCGCGGTTGTTGATGACGCGGAACTCCTGGGCGGCGTCCAGCACGGCGGGGGTGATCGCGGAGGTGACGATCTGGCCCGCGTCCTTCAGCGACTGGGTGAGCTGGTCGGCGCTGATGTCGCGCACGCGGTCGGCCTGCATCAGCCCTGCGGCGATGGCGTTGTCGATGCCGTCGGCGGTGCGGCGCACCTCGGCCATCACGAGCGACAGGTTGCTGCCCTCGGCGACCTCGCTTTCGGGGATCATCCCGGAGACGACGGAGTTGACGTAGATCGGCTGCGCCAGAAGCCAGACGATCAGCAGCAGGAAGGCGGGGACGACGACCTTGATCGCCGCGTTCGAGCCGTAATAGGACGGCAGCGAGTGCAGGTGGCGGCTGTCGCCGCCGGCGCTCTTCATTGCGCGGCCGCGCCCGGCGACATAGCCGACGGCTGCCAGCGCAAGCACAATCACGATGAGCCAGAGTAAAGGCATGTGCCCCCCGAAGTCCCTGATGTATTTCTTTGCCTGAATGGCGGACGGGGCGGCGGGAATGGCCGCCCCGTCTGAGGTGTGCAAGGTCCCTTGCGGGTCCGATTACATGCCTTCTTCGGACATGGTGGTCTCGTTCGCGACCTTCTCCTGGGTCTGTGCCAGTTCCGGGTCAGCCACGAGGCCGTATTCGGAGAGCGGGCCGTCCGGGCCTGCGATCTCGTCCGCGACGAAGAATTCGGCGAATTCCTTCAGGCCCGGGATGACGCCGATGTGTGCCTTCTTGATGTAGAAGAACAGCGGGCGGGAGACCGGGTATTCGCCGGAGGCGATGGTCTCGGTCTTCGGCTCGATGCCGGAGACGGTGGCGACCTTCAGCTTGTCGGTGTTGTTCTCGTAGAACGCCAGGCCGAACACGCCGATGCCGTTGGAGTTGGAGTCGATGGAGGCCAGCGTCTCGGTGTAGTCGCCGTCGATGTCGACCGAACGGCCGTCGGTGCGCACTGCGATGCAGGCGTCCTCGGCGTCGTCCTCGGACATGCCGCTGTCGAGCATCGCCTGCAGGGCGCCGGTGGTCTCGCAGCCTGCTGCCAGGACCTTCTCTTCGAAGACTTCACGGGTGCCGTGCTTGGTGCCCGGGATGAAGGCCATGATCTCGGCTTCCGGCAGCTCGGCGTTGAACTCGGACCACATGGTGTAGGGGTTGTCGACCAGCTCGCCGTCCTTGACCACTTTCGGGGCCAGGGCGTTGTAGATGTCTGCCGGTTCGAAGGCGGTGAAGGCCGGGCCGTCGATCTGGGAGGCGAAGACGATGCCGTCATAGCCGATGCGGACTTCGATGATGTCGGTCACGCCGGCGTCTGCGCAGGCGGCGATTTCGTTTTCGCGGATCGCGCGGGAGGCGTTCGCGATGTCGATGGTGTTTTCGCCCACGCCTTCGCAGAAGCGCTTGAGGCCGGCGGAGGAGCCGCCGGATTCCACGACCGGGGTCGGGAAGTCGAAGTTCTCGCCGAAGGCTTCGGCCACGATGGAGGCGTAGGGCAGAACGGTGGAGGAGCCTGCAACCTGCACGTTGTCACGTGCGTAGGCTGCGGAGGCTGCGGAAGCGAGCGCCAGAGCAGAGGCGGTCAGTTTCACGAATTTCATCAGGTTTGCTCCCTAGGTCAGGAATCGATCATCCCCAGTGATGACCGTCGCGCCCCTCGCTAAGGACAGCGCGCAATGCTTTTGTGACGGTGATGTAACAGTTTGATGACGGCGCGGTTTTTAACGGGATTTCATGCAACGTGAGCGGGACGCGGGCGGCATGACTTCGCGCCTGGGACGGGCTGCGGATTGGATGGGTTTTGTTTTATTGTTTAATGCCAGATACTTCCGCGGCGCTCTTCAATTTGCACGCGCTGAGGGGCGGAAATCGTCGATGACGCTGGGTCATTTTGCCGATCTCGACGGATACTTCGGCGCCCCGGTCGAATCGTGACGGCGCGTTTACCGATTCCCGGGGTTTGTGACGGGCGGGCAAACGTGCCGCCGCACCGTCAGCCGGCGGGCAGGATGACGGTGAAGGTCGTGCCCTTGCCCAGTTCGCTGTCCACCCGCAGCCGCCCGCGGTGGCGGTTCACGATGTGCTTGACGATGGCGAGGCCCAAGCCCGTGCCGCCCATCTCCCGCGAGCGGTGGCTGTCCACGCGGTAGAAGCGTTCGGTCAGGCGCGGCAGGTGGATCTGGTCGATGCCCGGGCCGGTGTCGCTGACCGTCAGACGCACCCCCCGGCCCCGGACGCGCGGTTCGTAGTCCACCGCGGTCAGCGTCACGGTGACGGAGGCGCCGCGCCCGGAATACTTGATCGCGTTCTCCACGAGGTTGGTCAGCACCTGCCGAAGTTGGTCCTCGTCGCCGGGAATGGACAGCGGCACATCGGGCACCGACAGGTCGATCGTCACGCCCGCCTCCTCGGCGATGGGGCGCAGCCCGTGCAGCGTGGACCGCGCGATCTCGGCCGGATCTAGCCGGGTTGTAGGCCGGACGCGTTCGTCCGCCTCCACCCGGCTGAGCGACAGCAGGTCGCCGATCAGGCGGTTCATGCGGGCGGCCTCCGACTCCATGATCGACAGAAAGCGCGCCTGCCCCGCCGGATCGCCGCGCGCCGGGCCTTTCAGCGTTTCGATGAAACCGATCAGGGCGGTCAGCGGCGTGCGCAGTTCATGGCTGACGTTGGCGACGAAGTCGCGGCGCATCTGGCCGATCTGCTCGATGGAGGTGACATCCTCGAAGCAGACCAGCACGCCACGCCCGCTTTCCAGCGCCACGGCGCGGACGGTCACGCGGTAGGTGGTGTCCTGCCGCCCGTCGTTGGTCAGGAAGTCGGCCACGCGCGGAGAGCCGTCGCGCAGGCAGCTCTCTATCGCGTCGAGCAGGCCCGGCTGGCGCAGCGCAGTGATGAAGTGGCGGCCCCGGATGCCCTGCCCCAGCAGCGCCAGCGCCGGGCCGTTGGCCGCCTCGATCCGCTCGTCCCGGCGGATCATCACCGCAGGCAGCGGGATCGCCTCGACGAAACCCGCTTCGGCCTCCGTCATCTCAGACGCTCCGCGCGGCGGCGATCCCCGCGTCGAAGCAGGCGATCAGCGCGTCGGGGTCCTCGAGCCCCACGGAGACGCGGAAGAACCCCTCGGTGATGCCGAGCGCCTCGCGGCCCTCGGGCGTCAGCGCGCGGTGCGAGGAGGAGGCCGGGTGCGAGAGCGTGGTCCCCACGTCGCCCAGTGTTGGCGCGAAGGCCACGCCGTTGGCGGCCTCGGCGAAGGCGTTGGCCTCCGCGCGTCCGCCGTCGAGCACGAAGCTCACCATGTTGCCGCCCTGCCCCTGCAGCAGCCCCTGCGCGCGGGCCATGTCGGGGTGGTCGGGCCGGGTCGGGTAGAGCACCCTGGCGATGCCCGCCTGTCCGGCGAGGTGATCGGCCAGCCGTCGCGCGGTCTCCTGCGTGCGGGCCTGCCGCAGCGCGAAGGTGTGCAGCCCGCGCTCCGCCAGCCAGCAGTCGAAGGGGCTGGGCGTCATGCCGGTGGTCACGGCGAAGATCCGCATCTTCGCCATCAGGTCCGGGTCCCGCGCGCCGATCCAGCCGAGTGTCACGTCCGAATGGCCTGCCAGAAGCTTTGTCACCGAATGCAGCACGATGTCGGCGCCGTGTTCGAACGGTTTGACCGTGGCGGGTGTGGTGAAGGTGTTGTCGACCACCAGAAGCACGCCCTTTTCCCGGCAGAGGGCGGCGATTCCGTCGAGATCGGCCAGCCGCAGCGTCGGGTTGGAGACGACCTCGATCAGTACCATTTTCGTTTCGGGGCGCAGCGCGGCGGCGACCGATGCGGCATCCGTCACCTGCGCCATGGTGGTGGCGATGCCGAGGCGCGGCAGGTCTTCGGTCAGCATCCTGAGCGAGCGGCCGTAAAGCTGGTCGCCGCCGACGACATGATCCCCGGCCTTCGTCAGGCCAAGCAGAACCGCCGCTACCGCCGCCATGCCGGAGCCCAGCACCAGGCCGCCCTCGCACCCTTCGAGCGCATCGATGCGGCGGGCCAGCACGTCGGCATTGGGGTGCCCCTCACGCGCGTAGGTGTAGCCCTGCGCCCGGCCCTCGTACTGCGAATCGAGCTCGTCCGGCGTGGTCGAGGCGTAGACCACGGAAGGCATCAGCGGGGTGATGACCGGGGTCGAGAGGCTCTGCGGGACGGTCACGGGACGTTGCAGCGTGGGTTTCATGGCGTCTTTCCTATCGGGTCTTCTGGTGGCGTCAGAGGGAGCACCGCGCGCAGGGGCTGTCAATCGTGCAAACCCGCGGGCACGCGCGATTTTTCGTGTGACGTCAGGGGGCGCTCAGAGCGCGCGCAGACCCTTGGCAAAGCGCCGGGCGTTGGCCTGGTAGCCGAGCGCGGACTTCTTCAGGCCTTCGATGGCCTCGGGCGTCAGTTCGCGCACGACCTTGCCCGGCATCCCCATGACGAGGCTGCCATCGGGGATCTCCTTGCCCTCGGTCACAAGCGCGCCCGCGCCGATCAGGCAGTTCTTGCCGATCTTCGCGCCGTTCAGGATCGTCGCCCCCATGCCGATCAGGGTGTTGTCGCCGATGGTACAGCCGTGCAGCATGACCTTGTGGCCGATGGTGCAGCCCGCGCCGATCACCAGCGGATAGCCCATGTCGGTGTGGCAGACCACGTTCTCCTGCAGGTTAGAGCCGCGCCCGACGCGGATTTCCTCGTTGTCGCCGCGCAGGGTGCTGCCGAACCAGACGGAGCTGTCCTCCTCCATCACGATGCGGCCGATGACATGCGCGCCGGGGGCGACCCAAGCGGTGGCGTGCAGTTGCGGTTCGATGTCGTCCAGGGCGTAGATGGTCATGCGAGCTCCTCGAATTCCGTTTGCAGGCTGCGGACGTGGTCCACGAGCCAGGGCTGTTGCAGGCGGCGCAGACGGGTGGCGGCGACGATGGTCTTCAGCTGCCCGAAGGTGGTGTCGAGGTCGTCGTTCACCAGCACGTAGTCGTAGCTGCCCCAGTGCGAGATCTCGTCCCAGCTTTTCTGCATCCGCTTGGCGATCACCTCGGGCGCGTCCTGACCGCGGCCGACAAGGCGGCGGCGCAGTTCGGCGATGGAGGGCGGCAGGATGAAGACCGAGAGCGTGTGCGGCCCGAGCGCGGAGTTGACGATCTGCTGCGCGCCCTGCCAGTCGATGTCGAACAGCACGTCGCGCCCCTGCCCGATCGCGGCCTCCACCGGCGCGCGGGGCGAGCCGTAGAAGTGGCCGAAGACGTGGGCGTGCTCCAGCATCCCCTGATCGTTGACCGTGCGCTTGAAATCCTCCTCGGCGAGGAAGTGGTAGTGCTGGCCGTCCACTTCGCCGGGCCGCGGCGCGCGGGTCGTGGCGGAGACCGAGAACCTCAGGGACGGGTCCCAGTCCAGCAGGCGCCGCGACAGGGTGGACTTGCCCGCGCCCGAGGGCGAGGACAGGATGATGAGCAAACCGCGGCGGTTCGGCAAGATGTCGGACATAGCGGTCATTCCACGTTCTGGATCTGCTCGCGCATCTGGTCGATGGCGGTCTTGAGGCTCAGGCCGATGCGGGTCAGTTCCGTATCGCCGGATTTCGAACACAGGGTGTTGGCCTCGCGGTTGAATTCCTGGCAGAGGAAGTCGAGCTTGCGGCCGATGGCGCCCTCGGTGGCCATGAGGTCGCGGGCGGCGCCGATGTGGGCGCGCAGGCGGTCGATCTCTTCGGTGACGTCGGATTTCACCGCGATCAGCGCGAGTTCCTGCGCGATGCGCGCCTCGTCGATGCCGTCCACGTTGTCGGCGACGC
Source organism: Sagittula sp. (assembly GCF_052825245.1). Classification (NCBI taxonomy): domain Bacteria; kingdom Pseudomonadati; phylum Pseudomonadota; class Alphaproteobacteria; order Rhodobacterales; family Roseobacteraceae; genus Sagittula; species Sagittula sp. The sequence goes on along the minus strand of NZ_JBRBWD010000037.1, from coordinate 61,695 downwards.
GGGCCAGCTGGGTGCGGAACCGCTGGACCTGCGCATCGGCGCGGGCGGCGATGGCGGCTTCGGCCTCCGTCACCAGCGACTCGATCTCGGCCAGTTGGCGCATCACGATGTCGGCCAGCGCGGCGCCCTCACTTTGCCGCATTCCGATGAACGCATCGAGCGCGCGGGAGAAGTCGGCGACCAGCATGTTGCGCAGCGCGTCCTGGTCGACCTCTGCGGCCTCAGACGTCAGCACGCCGCGCAGGCCCACCACCTCGGCCGCCGTCGACGGCGCCAGCGAGAGCCCGCGTTCCATCGCCTCCGCCTCGATCCGGGACATGGCGTCGAGCACGGCGGTCAGCTGGCCCTCGTCCAGCCGCAGCGCGCCGTCGCCGCCGTCGGAGGTCAGGCGCAACCCGATCTGCACGTTGCCCCGCACAAGGGCCTTGGCCGCAAGGGCCCGCACCTGCGCTTCGAGCCCCTCGACCCAGTCGGGCAGGCGCAGGCGCAGGTCCAGCCCCTTGCCATTGACGCCCCTCAGATCCCACACCCAGGCAAGGCCGAAGGCCGCGCCCTGCACACTTGCGAACCCGGTCATCGACTGCCGCATGTCTGTCTCTCCTGTCATGGGTTCCGGGTAATGCCCGGAGCCGCGCAAGGCAAGCGCCGAGAGCCCGGCAGACGGCGCCGTTCCGGCAGGCAGATGCCAACAATTCTTTGGAAGACGTTAACCGTTGAGCCAGAAATGAGGCGAAATTCGGGCGGCGTTCTGGTAGTAATGGTTTTATAAGAAGTATTGACACACGGACATGGTGGCAGGGGGCTCTGCCAGGTCGCATCCGGAACCAAGAGGAGCGGACACATGTTTGGCAAGGGCGGAAACGGACAAGGGATCGTTTCGATGACGGAGCGGGAGAAGGCACGGCGCGAAGCGCCCTTGCGCCAGGTGGAAACCTACTGGCGCGGGTTGTGCGATGGCAGCTCTGTCCCGTTGCGCAGCCAGGTCGACCCGAGGGGCATGGAGAGCGCGCTGGAAAACGCGTTCCTGCTGGAGCGCATCGCACCGTCGATGGCAAAGATCCGCGTGGCGGGCACACATCTCAATGACCTGATGGGCATGCAGGTGGCGGGCATGCCGCTGTCGAGCCTGATCGCGCCCGCCGACCGCGAGCGGTTCGGCCAGGGCGTCACGGCGCTCTTCGCCGACCCGGCCATCGTGCGCATCGACCTGCGGGCAGAGGCCGGTTTCGGCAAGCCCGACCTCGAGGCCAGCCTTGTGCTGCTGCCGCTGCGCTCGGACTTCGGCGATCTGACCCGCGGGCTTGGCGCGCTGATCAGCCATGGCCGGATCGGCCGGACGCCACGCCGGTTCCAGGTGGTGCGGATGCACATCTCGGCCGCGGTGAGCGGAACGCCTGCGGCGCCCGGCCTTGCCGGTACGGACGTGCCGCAGCCGCGCCCGGCCTTCGAGGTCCGCGAAGAGCAGCGCAGCTTCACCCCGGCCCCTGCCGCGAAGACCGAAGAGCCGCGTCCCACCGTGCAGCGCGGCCACCTGCGCCTGATCGTCGACAACGACTGACCTTTGAACGCCACGTGCCGCGGGACCGTCCCCGTGGCATCCGGCCTGCCGCCTCGGGCGGGGGCCGCACATGGAAAAGGCCGGCCCCCGGGGGACCGGCCTTCGTTCTTTCCGACAGCTTCTGCGATCAGCCGTGCGCGGCGGCGGCGGCGTTCTCGCGGCGGGCAGTCAGTTCCTCGGCCACGAGGAAGGCCAGTTCCAGCGACTGCGAGGCGTTGAGACGCGGGTCGCAGGCGGTGTGGTAGCGGTCGCTCAGGTCTTCTTCGGTCACTTCGCGGACGCCGCCGGTGCATTCGGTCACGTCGAGGCCGGTCATCTCGAAATGCACGCCGCCGGGGACGGTGCCCTCGGCCTCGTGCACGCCAAAGAACTCGCGGACTTCGCGCAGGACGTTGTCGAACGGACGCGTCTTGTAGCCGGTGGCCGACTTGATCGTGTTGCCGTGCATCGGGTCGCAGACCCAGGTCACCTTGGCGCCCTCTTCCTGCACCGCCTTGATGAGGCGCGGCAGGTTCTCGGCCACCTTGCCCGCGCCGAAGCGGGCGATCAGCGTCAGCTTGCCCTCCTCGTTCTGCGGGTTGAGCTTCGACATCAGCACCTTGAGATCGTCGGCGGTGGTGGTCGGGCCGCACTTCAGGCCGACGGGGTTCAGGATGCCGCGGCAGAATTCCACGTGCGCACCGTCGGGCTGACGGGTGCGGTCACCGATCCAGACCATGTGGCCGGAGCCCGCGAGCCACTTGCCGGAGGTCGAATCCATCCGGGTCAGCGCCTCTTCGTACTCGAGCAGCAGGCTTTCGTGCGAGGTGTAGAATTCGACCGTGTGCAGGGTGTGCGCCTGCTCGTTCGAGACGCCCGCAGCGCGGATGAAGTCCAGCGTGTCGGTGATGCGCGAGGCCATGTCGCGGTACTTTGCCGCCTTCTCGCCCTCGGTGAAGCCCAGCGTCCACTGGTGCACCTGGTGCACGTCGGCGTAGCCGCCGGTGGAGAACGCGCGCAGCAGGTTCAGCGTGGCGGCGGCCTGCGTGTAGGCCTGCAGCATCTTCTGCGGGTTCGGGGTCCGCGCTTCGGGGGTGAAGGGCAGATCGTTGATGATGTCGCCGCGGTAGCTGGGCAGCTCGACGCCATCCACCACCTCGGTCGGAGCCGAGCGCGGCTTGGCGAACTGGCCGGCCATGCGGCCCACCTTCACCACCGGCACCTTGGCGCCGAAGGTCAGCACCATGGCCATCTGCAGCATCACCTTGAAGGTGTCGCGGATGGCGTTCGCGCTGAACTGGTCGAAGGATTCGGCGCAGTCGCCGCCCTGCAGAAGGAAGGCCTCGCCGCGGCCGGCGGCGCCCAGAAGGGACTTCAGGCGGCGGGCTTCACCGGCAAAGACCAGCGGAGGATACTTTGCCAGCTGTGCCTCGACGGCATGCAGCGCCTCGGCGTCCGTATACTCGGGCATCTGAACCCGCGGGAGTGCGCGCCAGTTCGATTTCTGCCACTCGGTCATTTGATCTACTCCGGTTGTCGTTCCTTGAACGGTCTGCGTTTTGACGGTTCCGCGTTATAGGCGAGCCTTCCTCTGCTGGCCAGTCGTGTTTTTCGCGACATCTCTTGACGCTGGCGGTCCCTTCTGCCCATCTGAGCCGCACCACTTGCGCCGGATCCGGCCCCAAGCTCATGAGGCTTCCCATGCTGCCGCCGAACCAGCGACAGATCGTCGAGATCGAGAACGTGCCTGCGAAACCGCGCCGGTTCGTCTTTGTGCTGCTGGAGGATTTCACGCTGCTGTCCTTTGCCGCCGCCATGGATTGCCTGAGGCTGGCGAACCGGATGTCGGCGAAGAAGCTCTATGAATGGCGGGTTATCGGCGAGGGTGGCGCGACGGTTTCGTGCTCCACCGGGACGGTGTTCCAGCTTGACGGCGACCTAGACGAGCTGCACCGCGACGACACTGTGGTGCTGTGCGGCGGCGCCAACGTTCAGAAGGCCACGACCAAGCGGCTGATTTCCTGGCTGAGGCGCGAGGCGCGCCGCGGCCTGCATGTGGGCGGGCTGTGCACCGCCGCCTATCCCCTTGCAAAGGCAGGACTTCTGGACGGCAAGAAGGCCACGATCCACTGGGAGAACCAGGACAGCTTTTCGGAGGAATTCGAGGACGTCTTTTTGACCAAGTCGGTCTTTGCCATCGACGGGACGCGGATGACGACCGCCGGCGGGACGTCCTCCATCGACCTGTTCCTGCAGATCATCGCCAATGACCATGGCGAGGAACTGGCCAGCGCCGTGGCGGACCAGCAGATCTATTCCTCGATCCGCACCGACCAGGACACGCAGCGGCTGTCGGTGCCGACGCGGATCGGGGTGCGGCATCCGAAGCTGAGCCAGGTCATCCAGATGATGGAGAGCAACATCGAGGAGCCGATTTCCCCGGCCCTGCTGGCCAAGGACGTGGGCATGTCGACCCGGCAGCTCGAACGGCTGTTCCGCCGCTACCTGAACCGCTCGCCCAAGCGCTACTACATGGAACTGCGACTGCAGAAGGCGCGGAACCTCCTGATGCAGACCGACATGAGCGTGATCAACGTGGCGCTGGCCTGCGGCTTTGCCAGCCCCTCGCATTTCTCGAAGTGCTACCGCGCCCATTACGAGACGACGCCCTACCGTGAGCGCGGAACGCACGCGGCACGGCTGTCGGTCTGAACCGAGGTTAACGGGCCGTGCGTGGCGATGAACGCGGCGGGCGCGCACCACGGGTGGTGGCGCATCCGGCGCTTCGTTAACGGCTTTACCCGATCTTCATGCAGATGACCGCCGCGTTATGGGGTGAACCGGCCGGTTCGACCCCCTGAAACGGCCGGTTGGTAACCTTTTCACGCGGGCCCAGGGTGACGCTGCGTCAAAATCGGTTAACCGCGTCCCGGACGGGTGCATAACGCCCCGGAGACTTGTCCTTCCGCCCCGTTGCATGGCACCCCTGTCGCCATGATCCGGACTGACCGCCTTATCCTGCGCCATGCGCGGCCCGACGACCTCGAGGCGCTGCACGAGGCGTTTTCCGACCCGCGCGCCATGCGCTACTGGAGCGGCCCGGCGCATCACGACATCGCGCAGACCGGACGCATCCTGAAGACCCTGATCGCCCCGGACCCGGACCGGCAGGAGGAATACGTCCTCGAATGCGACGGGCGCTGCATCGGCAAGGCCGGGGTCTGGCACAGGCCGGAGGTCGGCTACATGGTGGTGCCCGCCTTCTGGGGGCGCGGCTTTGCCTTCGAGGCGCTGTCCGCCATCCTGCCGCGCGCCTTTGCGCGGTGGCCGGAGCAGGCGCATCTGACGGCGGAACTGGACCCGAGGAACGAGGCCTCCTCCCGGCTGCTGGAGAAGCTGGGCTTCATCTGCACCGGGGTGGAGGAGAAGAACTTCCTCTATGGCGGGGTCGAGTGGACGGATACGGCGTATTACCGGCTCGACCGCCCGGATCAGCCTTCGGGCACCAGCCTGTAGAGACCGCCCTCGTATTCCGAGAGGAACCACAGCAGGCCATCCGGCCCCTGCCCCACGTCGCGGATGCGGCCCGTGTCGGAGAGGTCGATCTGTTCCACCTCTGTCATCGAGTCGCCTGCGAGGCGGGCGATGTAGTCGAACTTCAGCGAGCCGACGAAGGCGTTGCCTTGCCAGTCCGACACGGCGCCATCGTAGAACACCATGCCGGAGGGCGCGATGGAGGGGTCCCAGTAGTGGACGGGCTGTTCCATGCCGTCCTGCGCCGTGCCCTCGCCGATCTTTGCGCCACTGTAATGACGGCCGTAGGAGATGACGGGCCAGCCGTAGTTGGCGCCCTTCTGCACCCGGTTGACCTCATCCCCGCCCTGCGCGCCGTGTTCGTTGACCCAGAGCTGGCCGGAGGCGTCCATCGCCGCGCCCTGCGGGTTGCGGTGGCCGTAGGACCAGATCTCGGGCTGCGCGCCGTCCTGCCCGACAAAGGGGTTGTCAGGGGGCACGCTGCCGTCGCGGTTGATGCGGATCACCGAGCCGTTGTGGCGGGACAGGTCCTGCGCGGCAGGCCGGTCGCCGCGTTCGCCGATGGTGACGAAGAGTGTGTCCCCCGGCCCTTCGACAAGGCGGGAGCCGAAGTGCCGCCCGGTGCTGTCGCCCGGGGCCATCTCGAAGATCACCTCGCCCCCTTCCAGCGCGGTGCCGTCGTCGGAGAGGGTGGCGCGGTAGACCGCCGTGCCCGCGCCGCGGCCCTGCGCCTTGGCGTAGCTCAGGAAGAGCGTGCGGTTGTTTGAGAAATCGCTTGGCACGAGGATGTCGAGCAGGCCACCCTGCCCGCCCACCGCGATGTCGCCCGGCAGGCCGGAGACACGGGTGGCGCTGCCGCCCCGGACCGACAGGAGGCTGCCGCCGATCTCCGTGATCAGGATGGTGCCGTCGGGCAGCGTGTCGAAGGCCCACGGCCCGTCGAGCCCCTGCACCACCGGCTGGACGGTCATCGGCCCGGCGGCGGTGTCTATGGTCTGGCCCGCCGTCTGGGCCGTCGTCTGGGCCAGCGCGGGCTGGCAGAGGATGAGGGTCAGAAGTCCGGTGTGGGTCAACGCGCGCATGTGCTGCCTCCTGGGCTTGGGTCCTTTCCTCGAAGTGGGCCGTTTCCGGGACCGAGCAAGACTGTTCACGCTGCGATTTCCCATACGTGACCTTCTGGCGGGGCTTTTCATTTCCCGATCCGCCGCATAGCCTTTGCGCTGGACAACAGATCCAACACGGGAGTTGAACAATGAAAAAACTGCTTCTTGCCGCGTCTGCAGCCGCCCTTGCTTCTGGGGCCGCCCACGCCGAGAGCCACATGTCCGAAGTCAAGATCGGGATCATCCTGGGCTTCACCGGGCCGATCGAATCCATCACGCCGGCCATGGCCGACAGCGCCGAGCTGGCGCTGACCGAAGTGAACGAGAGCGGCATGTTCCTTGACGGCATGACGCTGGCACCGGTGCGCGCGGATTCGACCTGCGTCGACGCTGCCGCCGCAACCGCCGCCGCCGAGCGTCTGGTGACCTCCGAGGGCGTCGTGGCGATCATGGGCGCGGACTGCTCCGGCGTGACCGGCGCCGTGCTGTCCAACGTGGCCGTGCCGAACGGCATCCCGATGGTGTCGCCGTCCGCGACCTCTCCGGCGCTGTCGACCGCCGAGGACAACGGCCTGTTCTTCCGCACCGCGCCGTCCGATGCGCGCCAGGGTGCGGTGATCGCCGAGATCCTGAAGGAAAAGGGCATCTCCTCGGTCGCGGTGACCTACACCAACAACGACTACGGCAAGGGCCTGGCCGATGCCTTCGCGGAGAACTTCGAGGGCGAAGTGACCCTGTCCGCGCCGCATGACGACGGCAAGGCGGACTATTCCGCCGAGATCGGCGCGCTGGCGTCTGCCGGCGGCGACGCGCTGGCGGTGTTCGGCTACACCGACCAGGGCGGCAAGGGCATGATCCAGGCGTCCTACGACACCGGTGCCTTCGACATGTACATCATGGGCGACGGCATGTACGGCGACACGCTGTTCTCCGAGCAGTCCGACGCGCTGGAAGGCTCCTTCGGGACCTCGCCCTGGGCACAGGGCGAAGGCGCGGAAGCGTTCGACAAGGTGGCCGGCGATGCGGGCATCGACGCGGCGTCCTCCTATACCCGCGAATCCTACGACGCGGCGGCGCTGATCGCGCTGGCGATGGCGAAGGGCGGCGAGGCGACCTCCGAAGCCGTGGCCGCGAACCTGATGGATGTGGCCAACGCCCCCGGCGAGCCGATCCTGCCGGGTGAGCTGGGCAAGGCGCTGGAAATCCTGAAGAACGGCGGCGACATCGACTACGTCGGTGCATCCGGCGTCGAGCTGATCGGTGAAGGCGAAGCGGCGGGTTCGTACCGTCACTACACCGTCACCGGCGGCGCGGCAGAGACCGTCGAGTTCAAGTAAGCCAGGGCGAAACTTGGGGCCGTCCGGAATTTTTCCGTGCGGCTTCAATGCTTTATGGGGCGCACTTGATGTGCGTGCCACGGGGGACGTTCATTGATAAAGGTGGAGAACCTGCACCGTCATTTCGGTGCCTTCCGCGCCGTGGACGGCGCTTCGCTGGAGATCGCCAAGGGGTCGATCACGGGCCTCGTGGGGCCGAACGGCGCGGGCAAGACGACGCTGTTCAACGTGATCGCGGGCGCGCTGCCGCCGACCTCGGGCAAGGTGACGATGGACGGCGAGGACATCACCGGCCTGCCGCCGCACGAGCTGTTCCACAAGGGGCTGCTCCGGACCTTCCAGATCGCGCATGAATTCTCGTCCATGACCTGCCGCGAGAACCTGATGATGGTTCCGGGCGGGCAGTCGGGCGAGACGCTGTGGAACACCTGGATCGGCCGCAAGCGCATCGCCGAGGAAGAGCGCGCGCTGCGCAGGATGGCCGACGAAGTGCTTGATTTCCTGACAATCTCGCATCTGGCCGATCATCCCGCCGGGGCCATTTCCGGCGGCCAGAAGAAGCTGCTGGAGCTGGGGCGGACGATGATGGTGGATGCCAAGATCGTCTTCCTCGACGAGGTGGGCGCGGGCGTGAACCGCACGCTCCTGAACACCATCGCCGACACCATCGTGCGGCTGAACCGCGAGCGCGGCTATACCTTCTGCGTGATCGAGCACGACATGGATTTCATCGGCCGCATCTGCGACCCGGTGATCGTCATGGCGGAAGGCAAGAAGCTGGCCGAGGGCACGCTGGACGAGATCAAGGCCAACGAGCAGGTGATCGAGGCCTATCTGGGCACCGGCCTGAAGAACAAGGACAAGGTGGCGCAGGAATGAGGGCGGTTTTCGCAACACGCCGTCACCGGCGAAAGGCCTGCACCGGCGGCACGGGCGCCGTCTGCGCGGCCGGGCACCTGCACACGACGGATACCGGGGGGCGCGCATGAGTGGCGAGGACGGGTTCTACCAGGACGACCGCGGCAACCACGATGCGTCGATCACCCGGCGCGGCGGCGAGGGCACGGTCGATCCGACCCGGCGCTCCGGCGCGGTGACGGATGCGCCCGGCGGGCCGTTCCTGATCGGCGACAGCATGACCGGCGGCTACGGCAAGGGGCCGGACATCCTGCACGACTGCACCATCGCCGTCGAAAAGGGCGAGATCGCGGTGATCGTCGGCCCCAACGGCGCGGGCAAGTCCACGGCGATGAAGGCGGTCTTCGGCATGCTGGACGTGCGGTCGGGCGCCGTGCGGCTGGACGGCCACGACATCACCCAGCTGACGCCGCAGGACCGGGTGGCGCGGGGCATGGGGTTCGTGCCGCAGACCTCGAACATCTTCACCTCGATGACGGTGGAAGAGAACCTGGAGATGGGCGCCTTCATCCGCACCGACGATTACCGGACCACGATGGAGCAGGTCTACGACCTGTTCCCGATCCTGCGCGAGAAGCGCCGCCAGCCGGCGGGCGAGCTGTCGGGCGGGCAGCGGCAGCAGGTGGCCGTGGGCCGCGCGCTGATGACCAAGCCCACCGTCCTGATGCTGGACGAGCCGACGGCGGGCGTGTCGCCCATCGTGATGGACGAGCTTTTCGACCGGATCATCGAGGTGGCGCGCACCGGCATCTCCATCCTGATGGTGGAGCAGAACGCCCGGCAGGCGCTGGAGATCGCGGACAAGGGCTATGTCCTGGTGCAGGGTGCCAACGCCTACACCGGCACGGGCCGCGAACTGCTCGCCGACCCCGAAGTGCGCAAGAGCTTTCTCGGGGGGTGACGGTTTGAGTATTTGCAAAGCAGAGAAGCTGGGCGCGCTGGCGCTGATCGTCGCCGCCCTGCCCGTCTTTGCGCAGGAGCATGGCGGGGGTGCTGGCGGTGAGGCTGGCGAGGATACCGGCACGATGCTGACCGTGACCGATGCGCCGGTGCAGGAGGACATCCGCCTCGCGTGCCGGTTCGAACGCGAGTGTTACGAGGACGAGGCCTGCAGCGACGGCGGCTTTGCGCCCCTGCTGGACGCCCGTGCCGGCGGGATGGACCCGTCCGTGATGATGGTGGAGGCGAACCTGATCGCCGATGCCGGGACGGTCTTCATGGTGGGGGCGAAGGACGGCGGGCGGCTGTCGCTGTCCGGCGGCGACTTCGACGCGCGCCACCTCTTGACGATCTCCGAGGCGGGCGACGTGCGCTACACGGTGCATTACGCGGAGGGGCCGATGATGGTGAGCTACCTCGGACGCTGCGAGGCGGCGGAATGAGGGCGGCGTGGCAACCGGTTTCCGGGGGCGTAGCGCCCGTGCACATGCCCGCGGCCCGCGCGGGCGCGGCGCGGCCGTCCGGCATGGACGCTGAGACCGTCGGGCGGCCCCTGCGGGCCTTCGCCCTCTTTGAAAACGGCGCGTTCCACTTGGGCGCGCGCAACGACCTTGAGAGGCCGGGCCCGACCGGCTTAGGGGGCGTCACGCTGTACCGCACCTGCGACATGGAGGGATTGTCCTGATGGACCTGCTGAACGCTTTGGTGGCGCTGTCGAACTTCGTGCTGATCCCGGCCATCGCCTATGGCAGCCAGCTTGCGCTGGGCGCGCTGGGGGTGACGCTGATCTACGGCATCCTGCGGTTTTCCAACTTCGCCCATGGCGACACGATGGCCTTCGGCACGATGGTGACGATCCTCGTGACCTGGCTGTTCCAGAGCTGGGGGATCGGGCTGGGCCCGCTGCCCACGGCGCTGCTGGCCATACCCTTCGGGATCGCAGGGACGGCGGTGCTGGTGCTGCTGACCGACCGGGTGGTCTATCGCTTCTACCGGGCGCAGAAGGCCAAGCCGATCATCTTCGTCATGGTCTCGATCGGGGTGATGTTCATCTACAACGGGCTGACGCGCTTCGTTCTGGGGGCGGACGACCAGATCTTTGCCGATGGCGAGCGGTTCATCATCTCGGCCGGCGACTTCAAGCGCGCCACGGGCCTGGCCGAAGGGCTGGGCCTGAAGACGACGCAGGCGATCACGGTGGTGGTGGCGGTCGTCGTGGTGGCGGTGCTGTTCTGGTTCCTGAACCGCACGCGCACCGGCAAGTCGATGCGCGCCTATTCCGACAACGAGGACCTGGCGCTCCTGTCCGGCATCAACCCCGAGCGGGTGGTGATGGTGACATGGCTGATCGTGGCCGGGCTGATCACCGTGGCGGGCGTGCTTTACGGGCTCGACAAGTCGTACAAGCCCTTCACCTACTTCCAGCTCCTGCTGCCGATCTTCGCCTCGGCCATCGTGGGCGGGCTGGGTTCGCCGCTGGGCGCCATCGCGGGCGGGTTTGTCATCGCGTTCAGCGAGGTGGGCATCACCTACGCATGGAAGAAGGTGCTGGGCTACATGATGCCCGAGGCGCTGGAGCCCTCCGGCCTCGTGCAGCTCCTGGCCACCGAATACAAGTTCGCGGTCAGCTTCATGATCCTGGTGATCGTCCTGCTGTTCCGCCCCACGGGCCTCTTCAAGGGGAAATCGGTATGAACCAGTCGTTGAAGACCGTCCTTCTCTTCGCTCTCGTGGCCGGGCTGATCCTGTTCACCGGCTTCTACCAGAGCTGGAACACCGCGCTTGTGATCCTGAACATGGGGCTGGTCAGCGCGATCATGGCGCTGGGCGTGAACCTGCAGTGGGGCATCGCCGGGCTGTTCAACGTGGGTGTCATGGGCTTCGTCGCGCTGGGCGGGCTTGCGGTGGTGCTGACCTCCGTCTCGCCGGTGCCGGAGGCCTGGGCCGCGGGCGGGCCGCGGGCGCTTCTGGCGCTGGTGGTGGGCACCGCGGTCATCGCCGTCTCGGCCATGCTGTGGAAGCGGTCGCGCAAAGGCTGGCTGGTGGCGCTGGTGCTGATCGCAGGCTTCTTCCTTTATCGCTGGGTGCGGGACGACGCGGTCAATGCCATCGAGGCGGTGAACCCCGCGGGCACCGGATTCCTAGGGGGGCTGGGCCTGCCGGTGGTGCTGGCCTGGCCGATGGGCGGCCTGCTGGCGGCCGGCGCGGCCTGGGTGATCGGCAAGACGGCGCTGGGGCTGCGGTCCGACTACCTCGCCATCGCGACGCTGGGCATCTCCGAGATCATCATCGCGATCATGAAGAACGAGGAGTGGCTGTCGCGCGGCGTGAAGAACGTCAACGGCCTGCCCCGCCCCGTCCCCTACGAGACCGACCTGCAGGCCGATCCGGCCTTTGTCGAGCAGGCGGCGGGCCTTGGCCTCGATCCGGCGACGGCCTCGACGATCTACGTGAAGCTCGGCTATTCGCTGATGTTCGCCGCCGTGCTGGTCGTGCTGCTGGTGCTGGCGCAGCTGGCGCTGAAATCGCCCTGGGGCCGGATGATGCGGGCGATCCGCGACAACGAGGTCTCGGCCCGCGCGATGGGCAAGGACGTGACCTACCGCCACCTGCAGGTCTTTGTGCTGGGGTCCGCGATCTGCGGGATCGCCGGGGCGATGATGACCACGCTCGACGGGCAGCTGACGCCCACGACCTACCAGCCGCTGCGCTACACCTTCCTGATCTGGGTGATGGTCATCGTCGGCGGTTCGGGCAACAACCTGGGCGCCGTGCTGGGCGGCATGCTGATCTGGTTCTTCTGGGTGCAGGTGGAGCCGCTGGGCCAGTCGCTGATGTCGCTTCTGACCGCGGGCATGGCGGACGGGTCCTGGCTGAAGGCGCATCTGCTGGATTCGGTGCAGCACATGCGGCTTCTGACCATGGGGGTGATCCTGCTCTTGGTGCTGCGCTTCAGCCCGAGGGGCCTGCTGCCCGAACGGTGACGGCGCCGGTGGCGTCATAGTCAGCAAGAGACATGATTTGTCGCAAACGGAGGCCGGCGCGGGGATGAATCCTTCGCGCCGGTGGCCTTTGGCCTGTAGGCTGCGGGAAGGTCCGAACCCCGACGCGCGAAAGGTCATCCCATGCTTCAGGTCCTTGCTACGATCTGGGCGCTGCTGATCGGCATCGTCTTCATCATGCTGGGCAACGGCATGCATTTCACCCTGATCGGCCTGCGCGGCGGGATCGAGGGGTTTTCGGCGGGCGAGCTGGCCATCGTCACCTCGGGCTATTTCATGGGGTTCCTGTCGGGCGCGCGGTTTGCCCCGGTGCTGATCCGGCGGGTCGGACACGTGCGGGTCTTTGCGGCGCTCGGCAGCTTCATGTCCGCCGGGCTGATCGCCCTGACCCTGCTGGCGGAGCCGTGGGCCTGGACGATCCTGCGGGTGATCCTCGGCTTCTGCATGTCCGGGATCTATGTCGCCGCCGAAAGCTGGCTGAACAACGCCGCCACCAACGAGACGCGCGGCAAGGTGCTGTCGGCCTACATGATCGCCCAGACGCTGGGGATCATCGGTGCGCAGGGTCTGCTGACGCTGGGCGACGCGGGCACGGCGGCGCTGTTCATCGGGGCGTCGATCCTTGTGTCGATCTCCTTCGCGCCGATCCTGCTCAGCATCTCGCCCGCGCCGGTGGTCGAGGTGGCAAAGCCCATGTCGCTGAGGCAGCTCTTCGTCAGCTCGCCGCTGGGCGTTGTGGGCACCTTCCTGCTGGGCGGGCTCTACGCCACGCAGTCGGGGATGGGCGCGGTCTTTGGCACGCAGATCGGCATGTCGGCCAACCTGATCTCGCTGTTCATCGCGATGCTGTTTGCCGGGGCGCTGGTGCTGCAATACCCGTTCGGCTGGCTGTCGGACCGCATGGACCGCCGCAAGCTGATCTTCGGCGCGGCGGTGGTGGGCGCCGCCGCCTGCCTGCTGGGCTGGGGCTACGGCACGGACCGCCGGGCACTGATGGCCGCGGCCTTTCTGGCCGGAGGCGTCACGACGCCGCTTTACGCGCTGTTCCTGGCCTATACCAACGACTTCCTGACGACCGAGGAGATGCCCGCGGCCTCCGGCGGGCTTGTGTTCACCTTCGGGCTGGGCGCCATCGCCGGGCCGCTGATCACCGGCTGGGCGATGCAGGGCTTCGGGCCCTTCGCCTTCTGGCTTGTGCTGGCGGTGACCTTCGGGGCCGTGGCGCTCTACGCGCTCTACCGCATGGCACAGCGCGCGGTGACGCCGGTTGCGGAGACCGACAGCTACCTCGGCGTCCTGCCCATGTCCTCGCCGGTCGCGGTGGAGGCCGCGGGCGCCTGGGCCGCCGAACAGGCAGAGGCGGAACGCGAGGCAGAGGGCGAGACCGTGCCGGGGTGAGGGCGGCATGCGGCCGCCCGCTGCAATCTGCGCGCTTACCAGGTTATGTCGATGACACGCCCGTCGCTTATCTCGCAACGGCCGACACCGCCGGACGAGGTCATTCCGCTGCTGTCAGCGTAATTCATTTCACATCTCATGCTCGAGCCCTTGTCTCCCAGCAGGACGGCAACGAAATTGCCGCTGGAGGTGGTCGTGAACACGTTCTGCACACCGTTTCCGGTGAAGACATTTCCGATGCCGCTTGTCGCACCGACATCGACGGCGTGACCGCTGAACTTCTCTCCGTCAATCGTTGTGGTGTAGAAATCGCGATCCATGCCCTGTTCGTATTCGAACACCACGGGCGTGCCCTCTCCACGGATCACGCCCTGCATGGTACCACTGCATGCAGTCAGCAGCACAAGCATCGAAATACTTACGGAAAATCTGGAAACGTTCATTGGTCTTTCGTCTTTCGGAAATCGTCCTCGGCGAGGACTTCGCACACCAAATTTCCGGAAAGGTCTCGGAAAAACAATAGGTGTCGTGAGCCCTTTCGGTCCGTGTTTCCTATCTGCAACCAGACCGTCACAAACCCCGTTCTCGGGATACCTTCGCCGCCCCTACCCCAGCGTCACGTCGAGGAACATCATCAGCACCAGTCCGACGATGAAGCCCAGTGTCGCCTTGTCCTGATGGCCATGACGGTGGGTTTCGGGGACGATCTCGTGGCTGATGATGAACAGCATGGCGCCTGCCGCGAAGGTCAGGCCCCAAGGCAGGAGCGAGGCGGAGACGCTGACCGCCGCCGCGCCGAGGCCCGCGCCCACGATCTCCACCGCGCCGGTCATTGCCGTGACGCCGAGCGCCTTCCAGCGGGAATAGCCGAGGCCGGTCAGGGCGACGGCGACGGCCAGCCCCTCGGGGATGTCCTGAAGCGAGATGCCGGTCATCACCGACAGGCCCTTGGCCTGGTCGACGCCGAAGGCCACGCCGATGGACAGGCCCTCGGGGAAGTTGTGGATGGTGATCGCGAGGATGAAGAGCCAGATGCGCGCGACCGTGGCCTTGTCGGCGCCGCCTTCCGGGCCGGACTTGAAGTGTTCATGCGGGATCTTGGCGTTCAGCAGCCAGACGAACCCCGCGCCGAGCGACACGCCCGCCGCCGCGATGGCCGCCGCGAGCCAGACGGAGCCGGTCTGCTCCTGCGCGCGTTCGATCCCCGGCAGGATCAGCGAGAAATAGGCCGCCGACAGCATGACGCCCGCGGCAAAGCCCAGCATCAGGTCGGAGGTGGCGCGGGTCATCCGCTTGCCGATCACGGCGGGAATGGCGCCCGAGGTGGTGGCCAGCGCGGCAATCGCGCCGCCAAGGAGGGCTGTGGCGAGGGGGGTCATCTTGTCTCCGGTGTCGCGCAGGAGGTGGCGCAAAGCGGTCGGAGGGCAAGCTGCATCCTGTGTGTCCGCGTTCAGGCCAGCGAGGTGACCCAGAGGATCGTCGCATCCTCCGGCGAGACCGAGACGACGTTGTGCCCCATGGTCGCGTCGTAATAGGCGCTGTCGCCGCGCTTCATCTCCACCGGCTCGTAGAACTCGGTGTAAAGGCGGACCACCCCGGTCAGAACGTAGAGGAATTCCTCGCCGTCGTGGCGCACCCAGCCGTCGAATTCCTCCAGCGTGCGGGCGCGGACGCGGGCGCGGTAGGGCAGCATCTTCTTGCGGCTGAGCGATTCCGCCAGCAGGTCGTGTTCGTAGGTGGCGGTGGCGAGGTGCCGGCCCTCTTCCACGCGGGTCACCGCCATGCGGCCGTTGGCCTGCGCCTGGACGGGCGGCGTGAAGAGCTGCGGGACGGAGATTTCCAGCCCCGTGGCCAGCTTCTTCAGCGCGTCGTAGGTGGGCGACATCTGCCCGTTCTCGATCTTCGACAGCGTGGAGCGGGCGAGCCCGGCCTTCTTCGCCGCCTGTTCGAGCGTCCAGTCCTTTTCCTTGCGGAGTTCGCGTACCCGGAGGCCGAGGTCGAGCGGCTCTGCCACCGTCTCGGGGCCGGTTTCGCGCGCGATGCGGATCAGGGATTTCGGGTCGTTGGACATGGCTTGGATGACGGCCTCCGGTGTGGCGCCCTTCTATAGGAGCGCGGGGCCACCCTTGCAAGCGGCGGGCGGCGGACTTACTCCATCCATCATGAAAGCCTCCGTCTTCGATCAGGGCGCCTTTGCGCCATGCCCCGCGCCGTTCAACCTTGCCGCGCATGTCTTGGCCGCGGGTGCGCTGTCACCGGACAAGATCGCGCTGTCGGTGGTCCGGCCCACGGGCGCGCAGCGCTGGTCCTACGGGCGGCTGATCGCGGCGGTGCGCGGCACGGCGACCGGGTTGCTGGAGGCGGGCCTTCGCCCCGGCGACGTGCTGCTGATGCGGCTGGGGAACACGGTGGATTTCCCGATCGCCTACCTTGGCGCGATTGCCGCGGGCGTGGTCCCGGTGCCGTCCTCCTCGCAGCTGACCGCGCCGGAGGTGCAGAAGATCCTCGACCATCTGTCGCCGGCGGCGATCCTGAGGGCGGAGGGCGTGCCCTGCCCCGGGACCACCGTGCCGGTCTTCGGGCCCGAGGTCTACGAGGGCTGGCACGATCTGCCGCCCGCCGATTATGCCATGGGCGATCCGGAGTGGCTGGCCTACATCGTCTACACCTCCGGCACTTCCGGTACGCCGCGGGCCGTGGGCCATGCGCACCGGGCGATCTGGGCGCGGCAGATGATGATGGAGGGCTGGTACGGGCTGGGGCCGGAGGACCGGCTGCTGCACGCGGGCGCCTTCAACTGGACCTTCACGCTGGGCACCGGGCTGATGGACCCCTGGACCATGGGGGCCACGGCGCTGATCCCCGCGGCGGGCACCGATGCGGCGCAGCTGCCGCTGCTGATGAAGCGCAACGATGCGACGATTTTCGCAGCCGCGCCGGGCGTTTACAGGCAGATCCTCAAGTTCCCGGTGGTGCCGATGCCGCGCCTCCGGCACGGGCTGGCGGCGGGCGAAAAGCTGTCGGAGGCGATCCGGGACGGCTGGCGCGCCGCGACGGGGACGGAGATATTCGAAGCCTACGGCATGTCGGAATGTTCGACCTTCATCTCCAACGCGCCGGCGCGGCCCTCCGCCCCCGGCACGCTGGGCCGTCCGCAGGCGGGCCGTCACCTTGCCATCGTCGACGAGGCGGGCGTGCCGGTCGGCCGGGGCACACCCGGCACCATCGCCATCCACCGCGACGACCCGGGGCTGATGCTGGGGTACGTGGGCGCGGAGGAGGCCACGGCGGAGAAGTTCACCGGCGACTGGTTCATGACCGGCGACCTTGGCGCGATGGACGAAGACGACCAGATTTCCTACCTCGGGCGGTCGGACGACATGATGAACGCGGGCGGCTACCGGGTCTCTCCCCTTGAGGTGGAGGCGGCGCTGGCAGGACTGCCGGGGGTGATTGAACTGGCGGTCACGGACCTGCAGGTGAAGGACGACGTGCGGGTGATCGCGGCGTTCTACACCGCGCCCGACGCGCTGGACGAAGAGGCGCTGAAGGCCGCGGCCGCGGAGCGGCTGGCGCGGTACAAGTGCCCGCGCACCTTCATCCGGCTGGACGCCCTGCCCCGCAATCCCAACGGCAAGCTGATCCGCAAGGCGCTGCGACGGCCCGATCCGGCGTGACCGCGCGCCCCTCGGGGCCGTGACACAGCGCCGTGCAACGCGGTCTCGCCACCGCGGTGCGTGGCTGCTAAGAGACCGGGACTGGAGGTCTCATGGTACAACTCGATATCTTTTCCGACCCGATCTGCCCGTGGTGCTACATCGGCAAGGCCTATCTCGACCGGGCGCTCGAGGCGCATCCCGATCACCCGTTCCGCATCCGCTGGCTGCCGTTCATGCTGAACCCGGCAATGCCGCAGGAAGGCATGGACCGGCGGGAATACCTCGAAGGCAAGTTCGGCGGACAGGAGGGCGCGGTAAAGGCCTACCTGCCGGTGGAGGAGCACGCGAAGAAGGCCGGACTGACGATCAACCTCGACCGGATCGCGCGCACGCCCTCGACCATCGACGCGCAGCGGCTGATCCACTGGGCGGGGATCGAGGGGCGGCAGACGCCCGTCGTCTCGGCGCTGTTCCGGGCCTATTTCGTCGACGGCCGCGACATCGGCGACCGCGAGACGCTGGCCGACATCGCCGACAGCATGGGCATGGACGCGGCGTTGGTCATGCGGCTGATGAACTCCGACTCGGACCGCAAGGAGATCGTCGAACAGGACGCCACGGCGCGCGGGATGGGCGTGACCTCCGTCCCGACCTTCGTGGTGGCGCAGAAACATGCCGTGCCGGGTGCGCAGCCGCCGGAGCTTTGGGCGAAGGTGATCGAAGAGCTGCGCAGCGGGGCCGACCCGAGCGCGTGATGCAGAGGCTGCGCTGGCTCACCCTGATCCTGACGCTGGCGGCGATCATCGCCACCGGCACGGTGTTCTTCCACCGGGTCGAGGGCTGGAGCTGGCTGGACAGCTATTTCTTCACCGTGGTGACGCTGTCGACCGTGGGCTACGGTGAGCTTGTTCCCGCCACCGCCGTCGGCAAGATCGGCACCACGGTGTTCATCCTCGTGGGTCTGGGGATTTTCGCGGTTGCGATCCAGCAGTTCGGGCAATACGCCATGCGCAAGCGCGAGGAGCACACGGAATGGCTGATCGCGCGGCTCGACACCAGCGAAGAGAATGCTGCCAATGATGATGATCCGCCGGACCGCCGCTGACGCCTGCGAGGTGGCGGCATGACGTCCCGTCCCCAAGCGCCTCAGGCGCCCGCAACACCTGCCACGCCCGATTACGTCATGCCGGGGCGGTTGGAGTTCGTCACGATGATGGCGATGCTCACCGCGATGGTGGCCTTTTCCATAGACGGGATGATGCCCGCGCTGCCCGAGATCGCCAGCGATCTCAGCCCCGACTCGCCCAATGCCGCGCAACTGGTGCTGACCACCTTCGTGCTGGGGCTGGGCATCGGCACGCTGTTCACCGGGCCGCTGTCGGACCGCTTCGGACGCAAGCCGGTGATCGTCGCGGGCGTGGCGGTCTACGTACTGGCGGCGCTGGCCTCGGTGCTGTCGGACAGCCTGTGGTGGCTGCTTGCCACGCGCATGTTGCAGGGGCTGGGCGCCGCGGGGCCGCGCGTGGTGGTGATGGCCGTGACGCGCGACCTTTACGAAGGGCGCGGCATGGCGCAGATCATGTCCTTCGTGATGATCGTCTTTGCGCTGGTGCCCGCCATGGCGCCGCTTCTGGGCCAGCAGATCATCCGCGTCTGGGAATGGCACATGATCTTCGTGGCCGCGGCGATCTTCGGGGTGGCGGCGGCGACCTGGGTGACGATCCGCCTGCCCGAAACCCTGCCGAAGTCCCGGCGCCGCCCGTTCCGCCCGCGGCAGATCCGCGCGGCGCTGACGGAGATGATGGCGCTGCCCGACGTGCGGCTGCCGATCGTCGTGCTGACGCTGACCTTTGCCTGCCTGTTCTCGGTCATTTCCTCGATCCAGCCGATCTATTCGGTCTGGCTGGACCGGGCCGAGACCTTCCCGCTGTGGTTCTGCCTGACGGCAATCCTGGCCGCCTCGTCGAGCTACGTGAACGCGAGGCTCGTGGTGCGGCTGGGGATGCGACGGCTGATCAACTCCATCCTCTACGTGCAGATCGTGGCGAGCGTCGGGATGCTGGTGCTGCTCGTGCTGAACCCCGGCGCGCTGGTGCTGTTCGTGGCCTTCCTCGTCTGGCAGCAGGTGCAGTTCTTCCAGGCCGGGCTGACCATCGGCAACCTCAACGCCATCGCCATGTCGCCCATGGGCCATATCGCGGGGACCGCCGCTTCGGTCATCAGCGCGCTGGCGACCGTGGCCTCCGTTGTCCTGGCGATTCCCATCGGGCTCTTGTTCAACGGCACGCCAGTGCCGCTGGTGGGCGGGGTGCTGATCTATGCCACGCTGGGCCTGCTCGTCATGCGCAGGCTGCGCCACCTCGAAGACGCCTGACGCAAGGCGCGCGCACCTGCAGGGCTGTCCGGCGGTTCAGGGCGCCGGGCCGGTCCGGTCCGGCGGTGGCCGGTCGTCGGGGTCCTTCAGGTCGTCCTCGGAGAAGGTGAAAGCCTCCATGTCGCAGGACAGTTTCCTTGAGGAGACGGTCATACGGCGGCTCATTCCGGCAAGCCGTTCGCCCATGACGGCGGCCTGCCGGGTCCGGTCGTTGGTGCTGCGCACCATCTCGTGCAGTTGCGAAAGCGCGCCCGCCTGTTCAGCGTTGCGGTTGGAGATCGAGGCGGTGAGCTCGCTGGCGCGGGAGATCTGGTCCTTGATCTCCTGCAGGCGCTGGCCCACGGCATCCACCAGTTCCGCGCCGCTGCTGACCTGACGGGTGCTGTCGTGGATCAGCTGACGGATGCCGCTGGCCGCCTCCGACGTGCTTTTCGCCAGTTGCCGCACCTCTGCCGCGACGACGGCGAACCCCTTGCCCGCCTCTCCGGCGCGCGCCGCCTCCACCCCGGCGTTGAGCGCCAGGAGGTTGGTCTGGAAGGAGACGTCGTCGATCAGGTCGACGATGGATTCGATCTGGCGGGAGCCTTCCTCGATGGCGCGCATGGCGGCGATGGCGGCGGTCGTGACCTCGCTGCCGTTGACGGCGCTGTCGCGCGCCTCTCCGGAGCTGCGGGCGGCGTCGCGCGCCTGTTCGGCGGTCCTCGACAGCACGTCGACCAGCGTTTCGGTGGCGGCGGTCATCTCTGCCAGCGCGCGGGACTGCACCTCTGACAGGGCGGCGAGGTCGTTCATGGTGTGGGACAGGCTTTGCGAGTCGGTCGAGAATCCGCCGACCACGTCGCTGGCGCTGGCGAAGGCCTCCCGCAGGGTGCCGACGGTCACGTTGAATTCGGAGCGCAGCACCTCGTACTGCGCGGGAAAGGGACCCTGAATCCCGAAGCAGAGGTCGCGCCCGGCCAGCCGGCTGAGGGCGATGCGCATCTCCCCGATCACCCGGCTGGCGGCCTGGTGCGCGGCCTGAACCTCCAGCCGGGCGTCTTCGGCCATCTGCGTGCCGATCTCCAACTCACGCGATTTTCTGCGTATCTGCGCGAGGCTGGCGTTGCGGTCGCGGGCGGCAAGGCCCAGCACGACGCCCTCCAGCACGACGATGCCGCCGTGCAGCGCGGTGCGCGCGATGTTGGTCGTCAGCTCTGCCGTGGGATAGACCAGCGCCGGGAGCGCGACGGTGAGCAGCAGGTGATGCAGCGCCGTGATGGCGCAGGCGTAGATCAGCACGTCGATCCGCCCCGGGATCGCGATCACCGCCAGCAGGACGAAGAACAGCATGTGCGTGTCGAGCTGGAACGGGTGCCCGGTGAAGACGGCGGTCATCATCATCGCCTGACCCATGATCGCCGTGGCCATCACGTAGTCGCGCAGGCCCGAGGACATGGCGGTTCCCAGAACCATCGCCACACCCAGCGCCAACGTCCCCATGAGCGCCGGGACGAAAGGTGTCCCGGCATAGAGGCTGGCGAGCGGGATCAGCGGCAAGAGCAGCGCGCTGACGGCGATACGGCGCGCCGGGAAGTCCGGCCGCCGGGCCCATGTGGCGAGGGAAGTCATCTCAGGACACTCCGCAGAACCGGGCGAGCTGCCCGCCATCGACCAGCGCCCAGGCCCCCAGACGTCGAAGGCTGTCGGCGGGCAGATGGCCGTCGAAGACCGCCAGGGCGGCCAGCCTGCGCGGCGGCCAGGGCGTGAGCCTGCGCCCGCCCGCGGCGTCCACCATGCCCCCGGCCCCCGTGGACCAGGGTGAGGCGATCACCACCACCGGTGCCCCGTCGCGCGGCGGCAGGGCCGAGACCGTCACCACCAGCGCCGCGCCGGTCACGAGGACAAGCATCGCCACAAGCAGCGCTATTCCGGCGATTTGTCGAACGAGGCTTCTCATCCGGCCTGCCTAGGGCAAGGGAGATTACCCGCCGTTTAACGCCTCCGGATTTATCTCTAAATTTCAGGTATTTAAAAACTGCCGCAAATGCGTGCAGGGCTTGCCTGAACTGCCTGTCGCGGGGCCGCAGGCTGGATGTTTTTTCGGTATGCCACTGTATACTTCATTCCCGTGCAACGTCCCATGCGTTAGACAGCGGACAAACGACTCATCGCAGAGGGGAAAGCCGATGACCCGTATCAAGGTCGACAACCCGATCGTGGAAATGGACGGCGACGAGATGACCCGCATCATGTGGGCCTTCATCAAGGAAAAGCTGATCCTGCCGTACCTCGACCTGGACCTGCTGTATTACGACCTCGGGATCGAGGAGCGCGACAGGACCGACGACCAGGTGACCATCGACGCCGCCGAGAAGACCAAGGAGGTGGGCGTCGCGGTCAAATGCGCGACGATCACCCCGGACGAGCAGCGGGTCGAGGAATTCGGCCTGAAGAAGATGTGGAAGTCGCCCAACGGCACGATCCGCAACATCCTGGGCGGCGTGGTCTTCCGCCAGCCGATCATCTGCCGCAACGTGCCGCGGCTGGTGCCGGGCTGGACCTCGCCCATCGTGGTGGGCCGCCATGCCTTCGGCGACCAGTACAAGGCGACGGATTTCCATTTCCCCTCGGCCGGCAAGCTGACGATGAAATGGGAAGGCGCCAACGGCGAGGTGATCGAGCGCGAGGTCTACGATGCGCCCGGCGCCGGGGTCTACATGGGCATGTACAACCAGGACGAGTCGATCCGCGACTTTGCCCGGGCGTCGCTGAACTACGGTCTGACGCTGGGCTGGCCGGTGTACCTGTCGACCAAGAACACCATCCTCAAGGCCTATGACGGGCGGTTCAAGGACCTCTTCCAGGAGATTTACGAGGCCGAGTTCGCCGAGAAGTTCAAGGAAGCGGGCATCTGGTACGAGCACCGGCTGATCGACGACATGGTGGCCTGCGCGCTGAAGTGGAACGGCAAGTTCGTCTGGGCCTGCAAGAACTACGACGGCGACGTGCAGTCGGACACGGTGGCGCAGGGCTTCGGCTCGCTCGGAATGATGACCTCTCAGCTGATGACGCCGGACGGCCGGATCGTCGAGGCGGAGGCGGCGCATGGCACGGTGACGCGGCACTACCGCCAGCACCAGAAGGGCGAGGCGACCTCCACCAACTCCATCGCGTCGATCTATGCCTGGACCGGCGGGCTGAAGCACCGCGCGAAGCTGGACGACAACGTGGCGCTGCGGGCGTTTGCCGAGACGCTGGAGCGGGTGATCGTCGAGACGGTGGAGGCCGGATTCATGACCAAGGACCTCGCGCTGCTGGTGGGCCCGGACCAGGGCTGGCTGACCACGATGGGTTTCCTCGAGAAGGTCGACGAGCGTCTGAACAAGGCGCTGGTGGGCTGAGGGCCGGGATGTCGGCGCGCTGGCGCGCTGACTGGTCCGGTTTTTCGCCGCGTTGGCGCGCGCCGATCCGCCGGGGGGCTGCCGCCCCCCGGACCCCCCGCAGGTATTTGAGCCAAGATGAAGGGCCTGGGCCTTTGGGTCCGGGGCGGGGTTTCCTGGTTTGGGGTCCGGGGTCAGCCCTGGCCGAAGAAGCGGTCCGGCAGCTCGGTCCGGAAGGGCAGTTTCAGGGCGCGGGTCTTGACCACGCTGAAGCGGTCGAGGCGGGCCGGTTTGACCGAGAGGGTCGCATGGGCCTGCGGTTCGGCCTCTTCCCATGGCAGCTGCGGCTTGGCCTCGAAGGTTTCGTAGAATTTCCGGGCGTCTTCGCCGGCCTCCTGCCAGCCGCCGCCGGGCAGGCCCTTGCCGGGGGCGTTTGCCACCGCCATGCGGATCGCGTTGCCGTCGTCGAGCACCGCGCGGTTGGCGTATTTCAGGTGCGCGAGGTAGAGCCCCTGCGGCATGTGGAAGGGGAAGCTCTCGAGCTTGCGGGGGGCGACGCGGGTGCCGTGCAGCTGGAAGCCCACGGCGCGGCGGGCGGCCACGGCCTTGGAGTAGTGGCCGGAGAAGGCCAGCGCGCGGCGCGGGCCGAAGACCGGGCCATCCTTCAGCGGCGTGTCGCCGGGGCGTTCGGCAAGGTCGAAACCCAGGGCCGTGACGACCGGCACCTCGCAGGCGGCCAGCGCGGCCGCGAGGCTGTCCCAGCGGTCCGGGTCGATCACCACCAGTTCGTCGGCATCGGTGCGGATCACCCAGTCGTAGACCTTCGAGAGACCGGCGTGGAACCCGTCGAGCATCTCGGCCCGTGCCTTGTCGAAATTGTCGAAGCCGTCGCGCGGGATGGTCAGGACCGAGGCGCCGGGGCAGATGCGGGCGATGTCCGGATCGGCGCCATGGGCCACGACAAAGAGGTTCCCGGCGCCGATGTGGCGGGCGTGATGGGCGTACCAGCGGGACAAGGCCCAGTAATCGCGGTGGACCATGGTCAGGCAGGCAATGCGCATGGAGGCCCTTTCGACGCCGTGCATCCGTTTCCGCGCCACTGTTTCGCGGCGCGCGGGGAGTTTCAACCGCGCACCGCCCTGAGTTTGAGCAAACGCACCGGCGCCGGGCAGACCGCGGCACCCTGCCCCTTGCCCGCGCCGCCGCAATGGGGCATCGGCTGACGATGCCCAGCCTGATGCACCTTCCCCCCGCCGACCGCCACACCCTTTACGAAGACGCGGTGGGCCTGATCGTCGGCACGCTCCTGATGGCGCTGGCCGTGCAGGCGTTGCGCGCGGGCGGGCTGATCACCGGGCAGATCGCCGGCCTGTCGCTGATCCTGTCCTATGCGGCGGGATGGTCCTTCGGGGCGGTGTTCTTTGTGCTGAACCTGCCGTTCTACGTGCTGGCGCTCCGACGGATGGGGGTGAAGTTCACTCTGAAGACCTTTGCCGCGGTGGCGCTGCTGTCGATCTTTACCGAGGTACTGCCGCTGGGGCTGACGGTGACGGCGCTGCAGCCCTGGGTGGCGGCGGTGGTCTTCGGAGTCTTGGGCGGCGTGGCGCTGATCGTGCTTTTCCGCCACGGGGCGACGCTGGGCGGTGTGGGCATCGTGGCGCTTTGGCTGCAGGACACGCGGGGGATCGCGGCGGGCAACGTGCAGCTTGCCTTCGACCTCTGCGTCTTTGCGCTGGCATTCGCGCTGTTCCCCTGGGAGGTGGCGGCGACGTCGCTTCTGGGGGCGGTGATCCTGAACCTGATGATCACCGTGAACCATCGGGGCGACAGGTACATCGCGCGCTCGCGGTAGGCTTTGCGCATGACCGGCGAGGCGCGGGTTGCGTGCCGGTCGGGGCAGACACCCCGGACCATGGAACTGAACAATCGGGAAGGCCCCCTGGCCAGCGCGGGGCACGGGAGGTAAGCCGCGCGCTGGCCCTGGCCGCCGTTCATGGCGGCCCGGGGGCACGCGCCCCTCCCGAGGGAGGAGAAGGGGCGCGGCCTGTGGGCCTGGGCGTCAGCCGCGGTCGGTGCTGTCGTCCGCGGGCTCTTCGGGCAGGAGACCGTCGGCCTGGGCGATCACCACCTCGTCGGCGTTCAGGAGCCCGTCCGCATCGACATCGGCCTCGTCGAAGACCTCGGCCTGCACCTCGGGGAAGACCGCCTGGACTTCGGCCAGCGTGACGAAGCCGTCGGCGTCGGCGTCCATCTGCTCCATCACGGCGACATCGGCGCCGGGCATGGGGGCATCGGCGCCCATCTCGCCGTCCATCGTGGTGGACTGCGCAAAGGCGGGGAGCGTGAGGGCCGCGAGGGCGGCTGCGGTCAGTGCTGCGGTTTTCATCTTCTTTCCTCCTTCGGGTTGGTTCGAAGATGACAGGGATCTGGGGGCACGGTCGGGCGCTTGCCAGAGGTGCGGGAGGCGGGCCGCGTTTCGGCGCGGAAGGTTGCCCAAAGGCCGGGTGCGGCTGGGCGGCGGATCGCCATTCAAGACCGCATTCCAAGGGGTTGGCCAAGTTCTGCCGCGCTGCAGCGCAGCAACGGGCGCCTTGCCGCCGCTGGCCTTGCGGGTCTGTCGGGTCATCGGGAACCGGGCTTTGACCGGGGGTGCGCGGTGCACGGGCCCCGGCCGCGATCGACTGACGTTCGAGGTGCATCAAAGCGGGGCACCCGGCCCCTGCCCGCCATCCGGGCAAGCCGGCCACACCCGCCAAGCCCGTGTCCTGAAATGCGAATGCGGCGCCGCTTGCAATCGACGCGCCCCGATGCCGGTGCTAAGGTCGCCCCTGAGCAGAGAGGCCACATCGGATGCGTGCATGAAGGACCCCCGGGCGAAAGACATCTTCCAGCTCGGACAGCTCCTCAACAACACCTACCGGGTGGAGGCGGTCCTCGGCCGTGGCGGCCTGTCGGAGGTCTATCTCGCACGCTCGACGATTTCGGGGCGCGTGGTGGCGATCAAGGCGTTGCGCGCCGAGTTCTCCGACAACGACAGCTACACCTCGCTCATCACCCGCGAGGAAGGCGTGCGCGAGATCCGGCACGACGCGGTGGTGCGCTACTTCGACACCCAGCGGACCCCGGACGGCATCGTCTATCTCGTGATGGACTACATCGAGGGCAAGGCGCTCGACATCGTGCTGCGCGAGGGCGGCATGTCGATGGAGGACGTGCTGGCCGTGGGCGAGCGGGTGCTGGCCGGACTGGCGGACGCGCACCGCAACAACATCGTGCATCGCGACATCGCGCCCGACAACATCATCCTGCGCGCGGGCGATCCCCGGCAGGCGGTCATCATCGACTTCGGCATCGCCAAGGACACGACGCCCGACGCGGTGACGATCGTGGGCGAAGGCTTTGCGGGCAAGTTGGGCTATGCCGCGCCCGAACAATTCGGCGGCCATACCGATCCCCGCTCCGACATCTACGCGCTGGGCGCGGCTTTGCTGGCGACCTACCTCGGCAAGAAGCCCAACATGGGCAAGCAGCCGATGGAGGTGCTGCCGAAGAAGATGCAGCCGCTCGACACCGAGGGCGTGCCGGAGCCGTTGCGGATGCTGATCCTGCGGATGACGGAGCCTGACGCGAAGAAGCGGTTCCAGACGGCGGACGAAGCGGTGGAGGCCTTCAAGCGGGCGCAGAACGGCACCCCCCTGCACTACGTTCTGGACGGGCCGCCGGAGCTGACGGTGACGGAGAGCCCGACGGTGCGCGCGGTGCCGCCGCAGGGCAACGGGCATGGCACGATGGCGCCGGGCACCGTGCCGCCGGGAACGATGCCGCCCGGGACCTTCCCCCCCGGAACCATGCCGCCGGGGACGTTTCCGCCGGGGACGTTCCCGCCGGGCACGATGCCACCGGGGACCATGCCGCCCTCCGGCGGGACATGGACCATGGCACCGGATGGCACCGCGCATTGGCAGACCGCCGTGCCGCAGCCTCCGAAGCGCGGCAAGGGGCTTTGGATCGGCGCGGGCCTTCTGGCCGTGGCGGCGGTGGCGGGAGGCGCGTGGTACGTCCTGAACGGCTCCGGCGGATCGCGTTTCCCGGAACAGTCGCCATTCGAGCTGACCGTGTCGCGCGGGGCGGACGGCGCGGTGACGGCGACGGGCTTTGTCCCCTCGCCCGCGGCGCTGGCGGAGCTGACGCAGCGGGTCGAGGCCCTGGGCGGCACGGCGGAGCTGTCGCTGGGCAGCGGCGCTCTGGCAGAGACCTGGCCGGAGGATGTCATATCGTTGCTCGGTGCCGCCGCCACGCTGGAGGAGTTCGAGGTCGCGCTCAGCGACAACCGGGCCGAAGTCACCGGGCTGGCGGAGGACCGCGCCGCGCTCGACGCCGCGACCAAGGGGCTGGATGGCACGCTCTATCCCGGGCTGGACGTGCGGGCGGAGCTGCTGCTGGGGCCGCGCGTGCTGACGCCCGGAGACCTCTCCGACGTGATCGACTTCTGGGCCGACTGTGGCGCGCTGACGTTGCAGCCGCCGCAGGGCGAGGCCTATGCGCTTGGCGACACGCTCAGGGTCACCGGCACCTTCGCCGCCGAGGCCAGCCGCGCGGAGCTGGAGACATCGCTGACCGACCGCATCGGCAGCCGGTCGTTGCAGATCGACGCGGATGTGCTGAACGACATGCATTGCCGCATCGACGAGGCGCTGCCCCCGCTGCCCGCCGAAGGGATGGAGATCGCCTTCGGCTCCGGCGACGATGGCGGGGCGCGGCCCGACGGCATCTTCCGCCCCGGCGACAACCCGACCATCGACGTGGGCCTGCCAGAGGGGTCGGAGGGCTACCTGCACGTGATCCTCGTGGACGTGCAGGGTGTGGTCTACAATCTGCTGCCGAACCGGCTTGCGCCGGAGCACAGTGTCGCCGCGCTGCGCGAGACGGCGGAGGACGGGCGCATCCGGGTCGCGTTCTCGGAGGCGGTGGCGCGGGCGGAGACGCGTGTCGCCTTCCGCGTCGACGACAGCGTGATCGGCCGGTCGCGCGTGGTGGCCTTCCACACGCGGGAGCCGCTGTTCGAGGGCAACCGCAAGGTGACGGAGACGCTGGACATCTTCCTGCAGGACCTCGTCAGGCGGCGCGAGGCGGCGCCGGAGATCTTCCTCGGCGTGCAGTCGGCGATACTGGAAACGCGCGGCTGACGGGCCTCAGTCGTCGTCCACCGCCGCGCTGCCCGGCGCGGGCCAGGGACGGAAGGCGGACATGAGGTGGTCGAGCGCGCCGAGGCCGCGCAGCGCCTGCCCCAGCGCCAGACCGTTGGAGAACTTGTCGAGCGCGTCCTCCGTCCCGTCCTGCCGCTGGAAGTAGGAGGCGGAGGGGAATTCCCACGCCGGAACGTCGAAGCCCAGCGTCGCGAGATGGCGCGATAGGTGCTGCGCCCGGACCTCCGGCGTGCCGGGCAGGAGGTCGCGGTCGTATTCGACCGTGGCACGCGCCACCCCTGCCCCGTCGCACAGCCGCGCCACGTCGCCCAGCCAGGCATCGAGCATGCCCGCGAAGGCCAGCGCCTGCTCGGCCCCGCCTTCGGGCCTGAGCCCGGAGGTGTTGGCGCCGAACCAGATGCCGGTCTCGCGCGCCTTGAGGTAGGAGGCGTACTGGTCGAGCCGCCGCCGGGTGAGGATCAGCGCGCCGAAGGCCTGCGCCTCGAGGCATTCGCGGAGGGCGGCGAGGTGCACGTGATGCGGCAGGACCTTGAGTACGATGGCCTGATCCTGCGGGACGGCCGCGTCGAGGAGCGCCAGCGCCCCCGGCGGGTTCATCCGGAAGAGCCGGGCCAGCGCCTGCGGCCCCCCGGCGCGCTCGGTCAGCTCCGTTTCGAGGTCGGGATGCAGGCTCAGCCCGTAGATGCCCGCGGGGTTGAAGACCTCCGAGAGGGCCAGCACGTCCGGCAGTTGCCCGAGAATGTCGACCAGCAGGTTCGACCCGGCGCGCGGCCCGGAGAAGACCACCAGCATCCGCTTGTCGCGGGCGGGTTGGGTCACGGTGCCGGTCATCGCGGGTAGGCGTCCCACGGGAAGCGGTCGGTGCGCACCATGCCCGCGTGATCGGCGACGAGACCCGCCAGTTCCGCGGCACCCTTGCTGGGTTTGAGCGTGGCCATGCTGGCGCGCATCGCGGCACGCGCGTCGGGGTCGAGCAGTTCGGCCAGCTTCGCGTCGAGCCGCGCGGCGGTGTCGCGGTCGCGCAGGCAGAGGCCGTGGCCCATGACCTCCGCCCATTGGGCGCGGGTGAGCTGGCTGTCCATCTCGGGCGACTCGTTGGGGATGAAGAGCGTGGGGATGCCGCCGTAAAGCTGTTCGTGGAAAGCGTTGTAGCCCGCCACCCCCACCGCGGCATCGACGGCGCGGCTGTTGAGGAAGCTCGGGAATTCGCGGAGCTGGAGGACACGGGCCTCCGCCCCTTCGGGCACCGGCGGCAGGGTGGCGAGCGGCGAGACGATGTCCAGCACCCGCACCTTCGGATGGCGCAACAGGTGGCGGATCACCTCGGCGCGCAGGTCGGCCGTCTCGAAATTCGCGCCGGAGCCCATCTGCAGCGCCACGACAAGGTCGTCGTCGCCAAAGCCGTAGTGGCGGCGGGCGGCGGCGCGGTCGTGACGGGCGGCGGGGTCAATGTGGAGGACCGGCTCCGTGACATGGGTGTTGATGCGCTGGTCGCGGGTCGGGCCGAAGTCGAGGTCGCCGGGCAGTTCGCCCGGTTCGATCACCCCGGTGAAGGCGTCGGAGGCGTCGAGGAAATCGCGGTGGATCTCGCGCCACATGGCCCGGCGGACCCAGAGGGAGACGAGATCGGGGAAGGCGTCGAGCGCATCGATCAGCCCGCCAAAGGCCGCCGTCCCGTCATAGGCGAGAAGCGCGGGCTGCAGGTGGCGGATCAGGTCGTAGAGTTCCTCGGCGAAGACGGTGTTCCATGTTTCGTGCCCGGCGCCGAGGTGGCGGTGGTGCGGCAGGTAGAACACCGGGTAACCCGCGTCGGCGGCGACCTTGAGCGAAAAGCTCATGGAGGCAAAGACCGGTTGCAGCGCGTCGCGGGGCAGACGGTCGGCGATGGCCATCTGCTGGGTCAGGTGCCCGACCCCGATGCCGTTCGTGGACACGAAAAGGACCGGTGCGCGCGATCTGCCGCCGATGGCGGGCGTTTCGTGCACGGTTTCGGGCGCCGGGCGTTCCGAGAGGCCGAAGAGCTTGGCCCGGTCGGCGGCGCGCCACGTCACGGCGTGGTTCTCCAGCACCCAGCGGCGGGCGGCGAGACGCAGGGAGCGCCAGCGGGCCGGATCGGCGGCGATGGAACGGACGAGCGGCAGCACCTCTTCGGGTTTGGCGTAGAGCGCCGCGTCGCCGAAGAGGTCGCGGAAGTGCGGCGGCAGGATGGTGACGCAGCCCATGGCGAGCGCCTCGAGGATGGTCCTGCCGAAGGCCTCGCTCCACGCGCTGTCGTGGTAGTAGACGTAGAAGTCGAGCCCGGCGAGGAAATCCTGCACGCCGTCGAACTCGAACGGCAGCAGGCGCCAGTTGCCCGGCACGGGCTTGCCGTACTTCTCCTGCAGGAAGTCGCCCGCGCCCAGAACGCGGACCTCTATGTCGTCCTCCTCCGCACCGTAGATCAGCGCGGCCTCCTTAAGCGTGTCGGGCCATTTCGACGGGTCCGGGCGGGCATGGCGGCCCAGCACGATGTTCTTCGGGTCCGGCGCGGCGCGGTCGGGATCGAAGGGCCAGTCCTCGGGCGCGATGAGGTTGATCCAGTCCTCTTCGACCAGCACGCCCGTCTTGCCCCTGCGCGCCCGGAGCGAGCGGCGCACCACCGGGCTGACCGGGGTGATCAGCACCTCTGGCGCCAGCGTCGCGGCGATGACCTCGCAGACCGCGTCGAGGTCGTATTGCCGGGCGCCCTTCGCGTCGACCATGGGGTGATGCAGGACGAGGATCGCGCGGCCGGCCCGGAGCGGCAGGCGCACGCGCGGCAGGTTGGCGAAGACCACCGGGTGGTGGACCAGCGCAAGCTGCGCGGTCAGCCGCTCCCACGGCCAGACGACGCGGAGAAAGCCGCTTTCGATGTGGCGCCGGATGCCGGGGTGCGAGGGCCAGGGCAGACCGAGGAGGTGCGCCTTGACCATCATGATGCCGACGCGCGGCGGGTTCGGTGCCTCTGCCAGCCCGTCGAGTTCGGCGGCGACGGCGGTGGAGGCCCCTCCCTCGAACCGGGGGTCGAGCACGTAGACGAGATCGAGATCTTCCACGCTAGGCCCGCCCTCCGAAGCGGCGCGCCGCCTCGTCCGCGTATCCCTGAAGGTCGAAGCCATAGGCGATGGCGCGTTGCGGGCGCCATTTCGACAGGAGCAGCGCGCGCCGGTCCTCGAGGTAGCGCGGCCAGTTCACGAGCTCCGGGAAGGCCGCCATCTGGCCGAAGGAGGGCAGCACCTCGAAGGCGGCCTTTGCCTCCATGAAGGGGCGGAAGTCGAGCGCGGAATGCACGAAGACCAGCTTGTGCCGGGCAAAGCGGCGGTCCAGCTGGGCGATCACCGGCGGCAGCGCGGCGGCGTCGATGTCGAGGGTGAAGACCATGATGACCGGCACGTCATCCGGCAACAGCGCCAGTTCGGCGGAGGGTTCGGGGGCCGTGGTGCCGGTCTTATGCCCGAAACCGAGCATCTGCCTGACCTGCGTCCCTCAGTAATTGAAGCGGGAGCGGTCGTTGATGGGCCTCGTCGTCCGCGGCACCGTCACCGGCGCCGTCGTGGTGACGGGCGTCGTCCTGGTCACCGCCACTTGCGGACGGGGGGTGGCGGGCGTGTAGACCCGGGGTCCGCAGTCGATGGCGCGGCCGCGCGTGGCGCTTCCGGGTTCGCAAAGACGGGGTTTGTGGGTATCGGCGGGGAGGCACCCGATCAGGCCGAAGCCGGTGACTGCAAAAGCCATCAATCTGCCAAGACGCGACTTCATGGTGCAAACCCTTTTCGAATATCAATATATAACGCATACTTAATTTTGTCCGGAATCTCAAGCTCGCAGACGTAGGGTAAACCTCTTTGCCAGCCTGCGGCGCGATCCGGACAGCCGGGTCCCGGTTTTCAATGGGCCGGGTTGGTACAGGCAAGTCACTGGTATCCTTTTCGGAATTTC
The DNA here is from genome assembly GCF_052825245.1 of Sagittula sp. Lineage (NCBI taxonomy): Bacteria > Pseudomonadati > Pseudomonadota > Alphaproteobacteria > Rhodobacterales > Roseobacteraceae > Sagittula > Sagittula sp. The sequence continues at coordinate 29,371 of NZ_JBRBWD010000037.1, read as the reverse complement.
AATTCGAAGTGGTTGGACAATGATTTTGACGGCACGATTCCTCGGAACGCTCGGGGTGGCTCTCATGCTGTGGCTGGGGGCGGCCGGCGGGCTTCTCGCGCAGGGTGCAGAGCCGCGCCGGGTGGCGCTGGTGATCGGCAACGCGCGCTATGTTCAGGTGCCCGCACTGGGCAATGCGGTGAACGATGCGCGGTTGATTGCCGACCGGCTGGAGGGCCTCGGCTTCGAGGTCATGTTCCGCACCGACCTGACGCGGCGCGGCTTCCTCGACACGATGACCGAGTTCCGCGAGACGGTGGAGGGCGCCGATACGGGGCTGTTCTTCTTTGCCGGGCACGGGGTGCAACTGCGGGGCACCAACTACCTGCTGCCGACCGACGTGGAACCGGGCACCACCGACTTCCTCAATGCCGAGGCGATCGACCTCGACACCGTGACGCGCATCCTGAACGAGGGCGCGCAGGTGTCGATGGTCTTCCTCGACGCCTGCCGCAACAACCCGTTCGAGGCGACGCGCGGCAGCGATCCCGACACGCGCGGGCTGGCCCGGGTGGCGGCGCAGCGCAATACGTTGATCTCCTTCGCGGCGGCGCCGGGCGAGGTGGCGCTGGACCGGGTGGCGGGCAGCGACTTCCAGAACAGCCCGTTCACCACCGCGCTGGCGCGGCACCTGGGCACGCCGGGCGATCCGATCAGCCGCACGATGATCAAGGTCCGCCGCGACGTGCTGGACCTGACCGACGGCCGGCAGGTCCCTTGGGAGAATTCGTCGCTCGTGGAAGAGCTTGTGCTGACCAAGGACCCCGCCGCGCCGCCGGAGGCGGTGGGCGCGCTGGATGCGGAGTTCTGGGACCTGATCGGCGAAAGCGGCAGCGTCGACCTGCTGGAGCGGTTCCTCGAACGCTTCCCCGACAGTTCGTTTGCGCCGGAGGCCGAGGCCCGCCTGCGCCGCGCCCGCACCGCGCGCGAGACAGCACAGGCCGAACCGACGGAGGCGGAGCTGCGGGCGTTTTATGCCGAACCGCTGCCGCCGGTGATCCTCCAGCGGTTCTGGGACTGCGACAGCTGCCCGGAAATGGTGGAGATCGAAGGGTCAGAGCTGATCTACGGCACGCCCGACACGGTGGCGCGGGCGCAGTACGACGAGCGCCCTGCCCTGCGGCTGTCGGTGGGCCAGGCGCCGATTGCCGTGGCGGTGACGGAAACCTCGCAGGCCCAGTTCGACGCCTTCGTCCGCGAGACGGGGCACGACTGGCCCGAGGCCTGCATGATCACCGCAGGCGACGATGCGCTGCCCTCCATGGGATCGCGCAGCGACGTGCCGCAGGACCCGGAGCTGCCCGTCACCTGCGTGAGCTGGACCGACGCCAAGGCCTATGCCGACTGGCTGAGCCAGAAGACCGGCGAACGCTACCGCCTGCCCAACGAGATCGAGCACGAGTACCTGGCCGAGGCGCTCTATTTCAACGTCTCGCTCGAAGAGCGGCTGGACGGCCGGGGCGTCTGCGAGATGGTGAACATCGCCGATTACGGCGCACCGTTCAGCTGGCGCAACTTCGGCTGCGAGGACGCGCTAGGCCGCGGCGCCTTTCCCGTGCGGTCGCTGAAACCGGACGGCTTCGGCCTTTACCACCTGCTCGGCAACGTCTGGGAATGGGCCGAGAACTGCTACACCGACCATCCGCAGGCGATGCTGCCCCGCTCGCTGATCCTGATCGAGGGCGCCGAGGAATGCGAGCGCCGCTCGGTCCGGGGCGGCGGGTGGAGCGATCCGCTGACCTCGCTCAGCACTTCGAACCGCAACTGGGAACATCCCGATTTCAGGTCCGACACCATCGGCTTCCGCGTATTGCGCGAGATGTGAGGCCGGACCCCAGGACAAAGGACGACCGCCATGACCCGACTGATCCACACCTGCCTTGCCCTGCTCGTGCTGGCTGCGCCCGCGCGCGCCGTCGAGATCTCGCTTTCCTGCGGGGTGATCGGCGGCCAGTACAACGTCTGCCAGGATTCGGTGGACCGATGGGAACGCCGGACCGGCCACACTGTGCGCATCGTGCCGACGCCGCAGGCCAGCAACGACCAGCTTGTCTTCTTCCGCGAACGCCTGGCCCGCCCCGAAAGCGGCGAGGTGATCGACGTGGTGAAGATAGACACGATCTGGGTGAACTTCGTCGAGCAGTACCTCGTCGACCTGAGCGCCTATTCGGAGGGCGCCGAGACGCAGCATTTCGCGGCCCTGGTGGAGAACGCCAGCTTCGAGGGCGAGCTGAAGGCCCTGCCGCTCTGGTCCGATGTGGGGCTGTTCTTCTACCGCAAGGACCTGCTTGAGAAACATGGCGCCGCCGTCCCGCGCACATGGGACGAGATGGAGACGGTGGCGCGCCAGATCCAGGCGGCGGAGCGCGCCGAGGGCAACCGCATCTGGGGCTACATCTTCGACGGCGACGCGGGCGAAGGGCTGACCTGCAACGCGATGGAGTGGCTGGCGACCATGGGCGGGGCGCAGATCCTCGACGCGGAGGGGCGCGTGGCGGTGGACGATCCCGCCGCCATGGACACGTTGCGCCGCGTGAAGGGCTGGATCGGCGATATCGCTCCGCCGGACGTGACGACGCTGAACAACGAGAGCGCGCGCGAGATGTTTCAGGACGGCGGCGCGGTCTTCATGCGCAACTGGCCCTACGTCTGGGCGCTGGCGCAGGAGGACTGGAGCAAGGTGAAGGGCAAGGTCGGCGTGACCACCCTGCCCGGCGGCGCGGCGGGATCGGGCGCGGGCACCAGCGGCGGCTGGTATCTCGGCGTGTCGCAGGACAGTGCACATCCGGAGATCGCCGCCGACCTCGTGCTGCACATGACCTCGAAGAACGAACAGCTTCAGCGCGCGCTCTTCAGCAGCGTGAACCCGACGCGGCCGGAGCTGTATTCGAACCCCGACATCCGCAACATGTCGGACTTCTTCGGAGAGATCTTTGCGGCGTTGCAGACCGCCATCAACCGGCCAAACGCCGAGCTGCGCGGCAGTTACACCTTCGTGTCGGACCGCTGGTCGGAGACGGTGAACGCCTACCTCTCGGGCGGGGCGGAGGACCCCTCGACCCTCTTCGCGCCGTTGCAGGAGCAGCTTGCGCGGCTGGAGCGGCGCGGCTGGTGAGCCTCAGGCCTTGAGGCCGTCCACGAAGATGTCGAGCAGGCGCACCACCTGCGCGCGCCAGTCCGGCCCGGGTTCGCGCGCGTAGCAGAGCGCGTACATCGTCTGGAACAGGTCGTCGGCGGTGATGCCTTCGCGCAGGACGCCGGCCTGCTGGCCCTTGGCGATCAGGCCGTTGACCGATCCGGTGATGCGCGCCGAAAGCTCCGCGTAGGTCTTTTTCGCATCCTCGGTCATGACCATCGAGAGCGCGCCGAGCATTCCGCGCTTGGTCTCCACCATCGCGACGTTGGCGTGCAGCCAGCCGCGCAGCGCCGCCACCGGATCGTTGGTGCCGTCGAGCCCTTCGGCGAGGTCGGCCAGCTGCTCCATCTCGCGGCGGAAGACCGCGTGGAACAGCTCTTCCCGATTCGGAAAGTGGCGGTAGAGCGTGCCGATACCCACGCCCGCACGGCGCGCCACGGCCTCGAGGCTGGCGTTGGGACCGCCCTGACCCAGCACGTCCTTGGCCGCCTCGATCAGCAGATCGCGGTTGCGGGCCGCGTCCACGCGCGGTTTTCTCTTGCGCGTTTCACACAAGCGCACGCTCTCCTCTTGAAAAACGGAGGCACCCTCCGTATAACTATAACGCGGGACGGGCACGGTGCCCTCCCCCATACGGACTGTAGGGACTTCCTCGCCCGGGTGCGAGGGACCGGCTTTCATTAAATCATCAAAAAGGAGGGACGGATGTCTTTCTCCATTTCGCTGACCCTGAACGGGGTCGCACGCGATGTCGCGCTGGACGATCCGCGCGTCACGCTTCTCGACCTGCTGCGCGAGCGGCTGGCGATGCCCGGCACCAAGAAAGGCTGCGACCGCGGGCAATGCGGTGCCTGCACGGTGCTGGTGAACGGAAAACGGGTGAATTCCTGCCTGACGCTGGCCGTGACGCTGGACGGCGCCGAGGTGACGACAATCGAAGGGCTGGCGCAGGATGGTGCGCTGCATCCGGTGCAGGCGGCGTTTGTCGAACATGACGGGTTCCAGTGCGGTTATTGCACGCCGGGCCAGATCATGAGCGCGGTGGGCCTGATCGCCGAGGGCGCGGCGGGCGACGATCCCGAACGCATCCGCGAAGGCATGAGCGGCAACATCTGCCGGTGCGCGGCGTATCACGGCATCACGCTGGCGGTGCAGGACGCCACGCGCCGGATGTCCGCAAATCCGGAGGGCGCCGCATGAAACGGTTCGATTTCGTTCAACCCGCGTCGCTGTCGCAGGCGCTTGGCGCATGGAAGCCCGGCGCAGTCTGGCTGGGCGGCGGCACCAGCCTTGTCGACCTGATGAAAACCGGCGCGGCCACGCCCGACAGGGTGATCGACATCACCCGCCTGCCCGGCCTGCGCGGGATCGAGGTGCTGGCAGACGGCGCCACGCGCATCGGTGCGCTGGTCTCCAACGCCGATCTGGCGCGGGACGACGGCTTTGCCAGCCGTTTCCCCATGGTGGCGGAGGCGCTGCTCTCCGGCGCGTCGGGGCAGTTGCGCAACGCGGCGACGGTGGCGGGCAACCTGATGCAGCACACCCGCTGCGCCTATTTCCAGGACCCGAACGCCGCCTGCAACCGCCGGCAGGCCGGGTCGGGCTGCGATGCGAAGGACGGCCTGAACGAGAGCCACGCGGTGCTGGGCTGGTCGGAGGGCTGCATCGCCACCCATCCGTCCGACTTCTGCGTGCCGCTGGTGGCCCTTGGCGCGGTGGTGGAGACCGAGGGACCGAACGGCACCTCCGAGATGCCGCTGGCGGATTTCCTGCGCCTGCCCGGTGACACGCCGGAGCGGACCACCGCCCTCGGTCCGGACGAACTGGTGACCGGCCTGCGGCTGCCCGCCGGGGCGGAGGCGTTTGCCGCCAACGCCCGCTATCTCAAGGTGCGGGACCGGACGTCCTTTGCCTTTGCGCTGACCTCTGCCGCGGCCGCGCTGCGGATGGAGGGCGGCGCGATCGCCGAGGCGCGGCTGGCACTTGGCGCCGTGGCGGCCCGCCCGTGGCGCGTGGCGGAGGCCGAGGCGATGCTGGCCGGACAGACGCCGGATGCGGCGCTCTTCGACCGGGCGGCCAGCGCCGCGATGGCCGGTGCCGCGCCGTCCGGCGACAACGGCTGGAAGATCGACCTCGCCATCCGCACCGCCGCGCGGGCACTGGCCCTTGCGGCAGAGGGCACGCCGGACCGTGTGCCCGCCCTGCCCGCTTCACCCTTCGGACCGACCAAGGAGGCCCAACATGCCTGACACCCTTTCCCCCCAGGTCCGTTTCGGATCGAACTCCGGCCAGCCGGTCACCCGGCGGGACGGCATCGCAAAGGTCACGGGCACCGCGACCTTTGCCGCCGACAACATGCCCGACGGCCTGCTGCACGCGGTCTATGTCCCCGCCACCATCGCGCGGGGGCGTGTCGCATCGCTGGATGTCGCGGCGGCAGAGGCGCACCCGGGCGTGATCCGGGTCTACACCCCGGCCAACCGCCCCGCCCTGCAGGGTGACCCGGACGACAAGCCGACCATGTTCTCCATGCGCATCGAGGCGCTGAAGGACGACACCGTGCGTTACGCCGGCCAGCCCATCGCGCTGGTCGTGGCCGAGACGCTGGAGGCCGCGACGGAAGGCGTGCGCCTCCTGGCCCCGCGTTACGAGATGGAGGCGCCGCGCGTCTCGCTCGCCGACGAACCGGCGCTGAAGGTCGAGGGCGCGGGCTTCGGCAGCCCGGGGGACACCACGCGCGGCGATCCGGAGGCAGGCCATGCCGCCGCCCGGAACGCCGTCGACGTCACCTACACGACGCCCGCGCAGTATCACAACGCGATGGAAATGCATGCCGTCGTGGCGGAGTGGGAGGGCGACCGGCTGACGCTCGATCTGCCGAGCCAGGCGCTGATGCTGACCTGCGAGGCCTACGCGTATTACTTCGGCATCCCGACGGAGAACGTGACCCTGCGCAGCCCCTACCTCGGCGGCGGCTTCGGGTCGAAGGCCTTCACCACCGGGCCGCAGCTTCTGGCGATCCTCGCGGCGCGGGACATCGGGCGGCCGGTCAAGCTGATGCTGACGCGCAACCAGATGTTCGGTCCGGTGGGCCATCGCGGTGCGACCCTGCAACGGCTGCGCGTTGGCGCCGATGCGGAGGGCGCGCTGACGGTGATCGACCACGAGGGTGTCTCGGCGGTGTCGAGCTTCGACGTCTTCGTGGAACCCGCGCCGAACGCGACGCAGGGCCTCTACGCCGCAGGCGCGCTGCGGTCGCGGCACCGGATGGCGCGGCTGGATATCGGCACGCCGGGTCCGATGCGGGCGCCGGGCGAGGCGTCGGGTGCCGCCGCGCTGGAAGGTGCGCTGGACGAGATGGCGGAGGCCTTGGGCATGGACCCGCTGGCCTTCCGCCTGAAGAACTACGCGGAAACGGAGCCCGGCACCGGGCGGCCCTATTCGTCGAAGGCGCTGCGCGAGTGCTACGAACAGGGCGCGGCGCGCTTCGGCTGGGCCGACCGGCCGCTTCAGCCGCGCATGATGCGGGACAGCGACGGGATGCTGACCGGCTGGGGCATGGGCACGGCGCTGTTCGGCTGCCCGATGTTCGCCGCCGACGCCCGCGCCACCCTGCGCGCCGACGGCAGCGCACTGGTGGAGACCTCTGCCGCCGACATGGGCCAAGGCGCCTGGACCGCGCTGGCGCAGATCGCGGCGGACAGCCTTGGCCTGCCGCTCGACCGGGTGGAGTTCCGGGCCGGGCATTCCGCCCTGCCAAGCGGCGGGGTCGCGGGCGGCTCCGGCCACACGGCGACGGCGGGCGGCGCGCTGCATGCGGCGGGCGGCGACGTGCTGCGGCAGCTGGGCGAGATCGCCAGCGCCGACCCGGACTCGCCGCTCTTCGGGGCGGGCAATGCCGGTTTCGTTGCGCGGGACGGCAGGCTTTACGTCGACGGCGACGACAGCCGCAGCGACAGCTTTGCCGATATCTTCGCGCGCAACGGCAGCGCCGAAGTGACCGGCGAAGGCAGCGCCTCGCGCGCGGCGGAACATGCAGAGCGGTTCGCGATGTATTCCCACGGCGCGGTCTTTGCGGAGGTCAAGGTCGACCCCTCGCTAGGACAGGTACGGGTGACACGCATGGTGGGCGCCTTTGCCGCCGGGCGGATCATCAACCCGAAACTGGCCGAAAGCCAGCTTATGGGCGGGATGATCTGGGGGCTGTCCTTTGCCCTGCACGAAGCGGCGAAACAGGACCCCCGGCGCGGCCATATCGTCAACGCCGACTTCGGCGGCTACCACGTGCCGGTCAATGCCGACGTGCAGGGGCTGGAGGTCATCACGGTGCACGAGGAAGACCCCTTCGTGAACCCGCTGGGCATCAAGGGCGTGGGCGAGATCGGCATCACCGGCACGGTGGGCGCCATCGGCAACGCCATACGGCACGCGACCGGGCGGCGCATCCGGTCATACCCGATCCGGGTCCGGGACCTTGTCGGCGCGGGCGACTGATCCCGCCCTTCGAGAGCAAAGAAAAAGGGCCCCCACCGGGGCCCTTTTGAGTTTCGCGAACAAGGCTCGATGTTTCACCGCCCGAGTGTTTTCTGCCTGTGTCCTTGTTCACGCTCAGGGCCAGCGCACCGGCCCCAGAAAAGGATGGCTTCAGTCCCATCCACAACCGGCGCGCCACAGGGACATGCGACGCGCCACCCCCCCACTCGGGGTAGCGTCGGGCCCGGGCAGCGGCAGGAGCCGCCCGGGCCGTCCGATCAGCTGCAGCCGCTCGTGGAGCCGCAGGTGTTGCACTTCATGCAGGTGCCGTTGCGGACCAGCGTGTAGTTGCCGCATTCGCCGCAGGCTTCGCCTTCGTAGCCCTGCATCCGGGCCTTCGTGCGCTCGTCCATCGACATGGCACCGGAGGCCACGGCAATGGTCGAGGTCGCCGCTGCGGATGCCTTCGAGGTTTCCGGCACCAGCGTGCTGAGCGTGGCCACCGGATCGGTGCCCGTCGCCTTTGCCACGCCGCCCTGCAGGACAACCAGTTCCTGCGGCAGACGCTTGCGCAGGTAGCCGGTGGAGCTGATCTGCTTCAGCACCTCGAGGCTGCGCGACGCGGCGGTTTCCGACAGTTCCTTGACGTTGGCCACGCCTTCCTCGGCGCCCCGGCCCAGATCGTCGAAGGCGGCGCCTTCGGGCTTCACATGGGCAAGGTCGGTGCGGTCGAGGTAGGAGACCGCCAGTTCGCGGAAGATGTAGTCGAGGATCGAGGTCGCGTTCTTGATCGAGTCGTTGCCCTGCACCATGCCCGCCGGTTCGAACTTGGTGAAGGTGAAGGCGTCGACGAATTCCTCCAGCGGCACGCCGTACTGGAGACCCACGGACACGGCGATGGCGAAGTTGTTCATCATCGCGCGGAAGCCCGCGCCTTCCTTGTGCATGTCGATGAAGATCTCGCCCAGGGAGCCGTCCTGATACTCGCCGGTGCGCAGGTAGACCTTGTGACCGCCGACGATGGCCTTCTGGGTGTAGCCCTTGCGGCGCTCGGGCATCTTCGTCCGTTCGGACTTGATGATCTCCTTCACGACGATCTTCTCGACGATCTTCTCGGCCAGCACCTGCGCCTTTTCGTGCGGCGTGCCGGTTTCCATGATCTCGGCGGCGTCCTCGTCGTCCTCGACCAGCGCGGAAGCCAGCGGCTGCGACAGCTTGGAGCCGTCACGGTAGAGCGCGTTGGCCTTCGTGCCCAGCGACCACGACAGCTCGTAAGCCTTCTGGCAGTCCTCGATCGACGCCGTGTTCGGCATGTTGATCGTCTTCGAGATCGCGCCCGAGATGAACGACTGGGCCGCCGCCATCATGCGGATGTGCGCCTCGACCGACAGGTAACGCTTGCCCTTCTTGCCGCAGGCGTTGGCACAGTCGAAGACCGAGTAGTGCTCTTCCTTGAGGTGCGGCGCGCCTTCCAGCGTCATCGTCCCGCAGACGTGGTCGTTGGCCGCGTCGATCTCGGCCTTCTTGAAGCCCAGGTGACGGAGCATGTCGAAGGTCGGGTCGTTCAGCTTGGCCTGCGGGATGCCCAGCACGTCGGTGCAGAAGGCCTCGCCCAGGGTCCACTGGTTGAAGACGAAGCGGATGTCGAAGGCGGTGGCAAGGGCTGCCTCGACCTTCTCGATCTGCGCCGGGCCGAAACCGTGGCCGATCAGCGCGGTGTGGTTCACGCCCGGGGCGTTGCCCAGCGTCTGGTGACCCACGGCGTAACCGATGATCTCCTCGATCTGCGCAGAGCCGTAGCCCAGCTTGGCCAGCGCCGCCGGAACGGAGCGGTTGATGATCTTGAAGTAGCCGCCGCCCGCGAGCTTCTTGAACTTCACCAGCGCGAAGTCCGGTTCGATCCCGGTGGTGTCGCAGTCCATGACCAGACCGATGGTGCCGGTCGGCGCGATGACGGAGACCTGCGCGTTGCGGTAGCCGTGACGCTCGCCCAGTTTCAGCGCCTCGTCCCAGGAGGCCATGGCCAGTTCCACAAGCGTGGCGTCCGGGCAGTTCTTGTGGTCGAGCGCGACCGGCTTCACCGCCAGCTTTTCGTAGCCGGTGGTCTTGCCCCATGCCGCGTTGCGGTGGTTGCGGATGACCTTCAGCATGTGCTTGGCGTTGCGCTCGTAACCCGAGAACGCGCCCAGCTCGCCCGCCATCTCGGCGGAGGTGGCGTAGGACACGCCGGTCATGATCGCGGTCAGCGCACCGCAGAGCGCGCGGCCTTCGTCGGAGTCGTACCCGAAGCCCATGTTCATCAGCAGGCCGCCGATGTTGGCATACCCGAGGCCCAGCGTCCGGAAGTCATAGGAGAGCTGCGCGATCTCCTTCGACGGGAACTGCGCCATGGTGACGGAGATTTCCAGCGTCAGCGTCCACAGACGGGTGGCGTGCATGTAGTCCTCGGACTGGAACACGCCGTCCTTGAGGAAGGTCAGCAGGTTCATGGACGCGAGGTTGCAGGCCGTGTCGTCGAGGAACATGTACTCGGAGCACGGGTTGGAGCCGCGGATCTCGCCGTCTTCCGGGCAGGTGTGCCAGGCGTTGACGGTGTCGTGGAACTGGATGCCCGGGTCGGCACAGGCCCATGCGGCGTGGCCGATCTGCTCCCAAAGCTCCTTGGCGGACACGGTGCGCGCCACCTTGCCGTCGGTGCGGCGGATGAGCTCCCACGGCTTGTCCTCGCGGACGGCCTTGAGGAAGGCGTCGGTCACGCGGATCGAGTTGTTGGAGTTCTGGCCCGACACGGAGGCATAGGCCTCGCTGTCCCAGTCGGTGTCGTAGGTCGGGAACTCGATGGAGGCATAGCCCTGGCGTGCGTAGTCCAGCACGCGCTTGATGTAAGTCTCCGGGATCATCGCCTGCTTGGCGGCGCGGACGGCCTTCTTCAGCGCGGTGTTGGCGGTGGGCTCATAGGCGTCGGCCTCGGCACCGTCCCATGCGCGGATCGCCTCGAAGATGCCGTTCAGCATCTTTTCGTGCATCTTGGAGCCGGCGACGATGGACGCCACCTTCTGCTCTTCCTTCACCTTCCAGTTGATGAAGTCCTCGATGTCGGGGTGGTCGGCGTCGCAGATCACCATCTTGGCGGCGCGGCGGGTGGTGCCGCCGGACTTGATGGCGCCGGCTGCGCGGTCCCCGATCTTGAGGAACCCCATCAGGCCGGAGGACTTGCCTCCGCCTGACAGGGCCTCGCCTTCGGCACGCAGGGAGGAGAAGTTCGTGCCTGTGCCGGATCCGTATTTGAAAAGCCGCGCCTCACGGACCCACAGGTCCATGATGCCGCCTTCGCTCACCAGATCATCGGAAACCGACTGGATGAAGCAGGCGTGCGGCTGCGGATGCTCATAAGCCGACTTCGATTTGACGAGTTTGCCGGTTTTGTAATCGACGTAGTAATGGCCCTGGCCCGGACCGTCGATGCCATAGGCCCAATGCAACCCTGTGTTGAACCACTGCGGGCTGTTCGGCGCGGCAACCTGAGTCGCCAGCATGTAGCGCATTTCGTCGTAGTAGGCGCGGGCGTCTTCTTCGGTGGTGAAGTAGCCGCCCTTCCAGCCCCAGTAGGCCCATGCGCCTGCAAGCCGGTCAAAGACCTGGCGGGCGGAGGTTTCGCCGGTGCGCTTGGTGTCCTTCGCGGCGGGTTCGGAGCGCCACAGGAATTCCGGCACGCCCTCTTCCTCGACCTTCTTCAGTTCGACGGGCACGCCTGCCTTGCGGAAGTATTTCTGCGCGATGACGTCGGACGCAACCTGGCTCCACTTGGCGGGAACTTCGAGGCTGTCGTGCCGGAACACCACGGTGCCGTCCGGGTTGCGGATTTCCGAACTGGTGGTGACGAAGGGCACCTCGGCGTAAGCGTCCTGTCCTGCCTTCGTGTATTTTCTTTCGATCTTCATCGTGTTCTGCCCCGTCGCAAAGTCCTGGTCCCGAGCCGTCACGACAGGGCAACAGGGGTAAAAGAGCCGCCTCGTGCAGAGCGCACGTTTCCGGGGTGTCCCCCCCATCAGGCTGTATGGCTGTTCTGTCCCTGAGCCGCCCCGACCACTATATCTTGTGGCATCATCGTCCGGCCCGCACAAAATGACCAATCCGGAGCAGAGTCGTCAACGCCAAATTTACCCAAAACGTCATATATTTTGTGTTGACGATGCGGGCACCTACTACTGGCAGTTCTCTGTACAAGAGTGTCCCATGATTCATTCACAACGCGTTAATGTTCCCTTTGCCCGGGAAACAGCGATTCCGCGTTTGTTTGCACAAAGTTATCCACAGAGCGGGGGATAACCCGTCCCGCGTCCCCGAAAGCCCAAGTTTACGCTTTTTAAACTGAGGTTAACGCGATCTGGTGTGGCACCGATGTGACGTGCAAGCACCTGACGCCGGGGAATGGGCGGGGAGTCATGCACAGGCAGATTCGTTTGCCGCATCTCGCGGCATCGCCTGTCCTGACCGATCGCATATGAAGTGGTGTGCCGCCCGGTGCGCCGCGGCGCAGGAGGCGGGATGGTCGGGGCGGCGAGATTCGAACTCACGACCTTCTGTACCCAAAACAGACGCGCTACCAGGCTGCGCCACGCCCCGACAGCGAGGGGAATAGCGATCCCCCGCCGCAAAGAAAAGCCCCTATCTGGTGCGGTCGCGGATTGCGTCAGTCGCAGGGCCAGGCGGCGTCCGTGATGGCCGGATGGCGCAGCTCCGTGCCGGGGCCGATGCCCAGCATCCGCGCCATGCCGCCGTTGATTTCCAGCACGTACTGGATCTGGCCCTTGCCCGGGATGGAAGTCAGGTCGCCCGGCACGGCGTTCGCGTGCACGTTCTGCACCACGCCCTGCGCATCGGCAAAGATCATGTCGAGGGGGATCAGCGTGTTCTTCATCCAGAAGGCCACGCGCTGCGGACGGTCGTAGACGAAAAGCATGCCGTAGCTGGCGGGCATCTGCTTGACGAACATCAGGCCGCGGTTGCGGTCCTTGGGGGTCGCTGCGATGTCGATGGAAAAGCGGGCCTGCCCGAAGTCGCCCCTGAGGTAGAGCGTGTCGTCCCGGCAGGCGGGCGCGGCATCGGCGCGGACGGTCGCCGGCGCAAGGACGGCCACACAGGCCAGCGCCAGAAGCGCCGCGGTCAGCAGGGACCGGGCGCGGTACAAGATGCCAGCAGTCGCGGCAGAGCGGTTCAACGGGTCAGAGCGGCTTCCCATGCGTTCACTTCCATAGCCATGCGGCCGCGCCGTCCATCGACCACCCGGATCGCAAGGGCTTCGCCCGGCTGCAGATCCGAGAGGCCCGACCGGCGCAGGACCTCGATATGAATGAACACATCTTCGGGTTTTCCGAACACGTTTGCAAAGCCGAATCCCTTGGCCTTGTCGAACCATTTCACGCGGGCGGGTTCCAGTTCGGCGGCTTTCATCACCTCGGGATCGAGATGTTCGAAATCGGCCAGCGGCGCGCCTTCGGCCGTTTCCGGCGGTTCGATCGACAGCACCTGTGTGGCCTGCACCCCGCGGTCGGTGCGCTGGACACTGATCTCGATCCGGGCGCCGTCGGCGACCGAGCTCTGGCCGAAATTCCTCAGCACGTTGGCATGCAACAGGATGTCCGGACCGCCTTCATCCGATACCACGAACCCGAACCCCTTAACCGGGTCGAACCACTTCACTTTCCCGACGACGTGCCCGTCGTCACTTGACTTGTTTTCCAACTCTTCTTCCCAAACGCATCCTGCGGCCACAGCCAGAGTCTTGGATCAAACTTTGAGTCACATTCAAGGCACGCGGAAGGCTGATTTGTGTCAGCACCCCCGTTTTTCCACGTTAAGTTGACCGTCGGAGCATTTGACGTAACGTGAAATGCCCCTTCACTGTCAGACCTTTGTTAAGGATTCAACCGGGTAACGGTCCATTCACGTTGCCCGGATTTCTTCTGCCAGCGAAATCTATCATGCAACCTGAATGCACCATCTGCCCAGAACTCGATCTCATTCGGACGTATACGATACCCTCCCCAAAAGGGTGGTCTTTTGGGGTCCGTGCCGTGCCGTGCGGTGACCTTTGCCACTTCGGTGACCAGCGCCGCGCGACTCGCCAGGGGCTGACTCTGGTGTGAAGCCCACGCGCCCAGGCGGCTTTTCAGCGAGCGGGAGGCGTAATATTCGTCCGCCTTCGGACCGTCCTCGCGGGTGACCGTGCCGCGCACGCGGACCTGGCGGCGCAGCGATTTCCAGTGCATCACGAAGGCGGCTTTGCCCGCCCCCTCGATCTCGGCGGCCTTCACGCTTTCGTAGTTGGTATAGAAGACGAAGGCGTCGTCCTCGATCTCCTTCAGAAGCACCATGCGCACGTTGGGCAGCCCGTCGGCATCGACCGTCGCCAGGGCAATGGCGTTGGGATCGTTTGCCTCGGTCTTCTCCGCCTCTTCCAGCCAGCGCCGTGCCAGTGCAAAGGGATCGTCGCCCTTGAAAATGCCGTCTCTGTCGCTCATCCGCCGTTCCCTGTCCTGTCTTCCATCGTGTTCCGATCCGTCACCGCCCCGAGGTCCGTGACAGCGCCCGCCCGATCACCCTGTTTCCGGTCTGGCGCAGCGCCGGGGGCGCCACAAGTCGGGATTTCCCGCTTTTGCGCCCTTGATGCCCACATTTGTATCGCCTACACGACGATCCATTGTCGATCTGGTGGAAGGGACGGTCATGTCAAACGGGTTGATGGCGGGCAAACGCGGCCTCATCATGGGGCTGGCGAACGACAAGTCTATCGCCTGGGGCATTGCCAAGGCGCTGAGCGAAGCGGGCGCGGAGCTGGCATTCTCCTACCAGGGCGAGGCGCTGAAGAAGCGTGTCGATCCTCTTGCCTCCCAACTGGGCAGCCAGATCGTCCTGCCCTGCGACGTGGGCGACGAAGGCTCTATCGACTTGTTGTTCAATGCCTTGGAAGAAGAATGGGGCGGGCTCGACTTCGTCGTCCATGCCATCGGCTTCTCGGACAAGAACGAATTGCGCGGGCGCTACGTGGACACCACGCGCGGCAATTTCACCATGACGATGGACATTTCCGTCTACAGTTTCACCGCCGTGATGCAGCGCGCCGAGAAGCTGATGAAGAGCGGCGGGGCTGCCTTGACGCTCACCTACTACGGCGCCGAGCGCATCATGCCACACTATAATGTGATGGGCGTGGCCAAGGCGGCGCTGGAGGCTTCGGTCCGTTACCTCGCCGAGGATCTGGGCAAGGACGGCATCCGGGTCAACGCGATCTCGGCCGGGCCGATCAAGACGCTGGCAGCTTCGGGCATCGGCGACTTCCGCTACATCATGAAGTGGAACGAGTACAACTCGCCCCTCCGCCGCAACGTGACCATCGACGATGTGGGCGGGTCCGCGCTTTACCTGCTGTCCGACCTGTCGAACGGCGTCACCGGCGAGACGCACCATGTCGACAGCGGCTATCACGTCGTCGGCATGAAGGCGGTGGACGCGCCGGACATCCAGAAGGGCTGAGGCCCGCGGGGTTCCGAATGCTGGCCGGGCGTCCGAACGGGCGCCCGTTCGCGTTTTCGGGGCCGGGCGGTTCCGCGCTCGCGACAGCAGGCTTGCCCTCCGGCCCCGCCCTGCCCTATGACGCGCCCCAGACCGCATGAGGAGTCCGCCATGAACGACCGTCTGCCCCACGAGAAAGGCTTTCACGTCAGCTGGGATCAACTGCACCGCGACGCGCGCGCGCTGGCGTGGCGCCTGCAGGGGCAAGGCCCGGACGAAGGCGCCTGGCGCGCGGTCGTGGCGATCACCCGCGGCGGCATGGCCCCGGCGATGATCGTGGCGCGCGAACTCGACATCCGCATGGTCGATACGATCAGCGTGAAAAGCTACAACCACCAGACCCAGGCAGAACCGCGCGTGATCAAGTCGCCCGACATGGACGTGATCGGCGACGGCACCGGCGTGCTGGTGGTCGACGACCTTGTGGACACCGGCCGCACGCTCGAAGTGGTGCGCACCCACATGCCCAAGGCGCATGTCGCCACGGTCTACGCCAAGCCGATGGGCCGCGCGCAGGTGGACACCTTCGTCACCGAAGTAAGCCAGGACACCTGGATCTTCTTCCCGTGGGACATGGCGCTGCAATACGTCAAACCCTACCGCGGCGACGACTGACGCCGGCCGCGGGCGCTGCAATGGCGGGCGCCCGCGTCTTCCGCGCCCGTTTGGCCGGGCTGGACCGACGCTCTGGCTTGCGCGTCCGGTCCGGGCTGATAGCTTCGCCGCGAACAACCGCAGGCGCACCATGACCACCCGTACCGAAGCCACCTTCTTTCCGCCGATCCCGGAAGCGCAGCGCTGGCTGCAGGGCGTGGAATTTCCCGCCGACCGGCCGCTCCTGAACCTCGCGCAGGCCGCGCCCGCCGATCCGCCGCCGCCCGCGCTGCGGCGCGCCATGGCGGAGCTGATCGAGGTGCCGTCTAGCCATCTTTATGGTCCCGTCCTCGGACACGGCGATCTGCGCGACGCGCTGGCAGAGGACTGGGCGCGCCATTACGGCGGCACGGTGGAAGCAGCGCAGGTGGGCATCACCGCGGGCTGCAATCAGGCCTTTGCCGCGACGCTGTCGGCGCTGACCACGGAAGGGGATGAAGTCATCGTCCCAACCCCCTGGTACTTCAACCACAAAATGTGGATGGACATGTCGGGCGTGGTGGCGGTTCCGCTGCCCACGGACGACACTCTGATCCCCGATCCGGAGGCCGCCCGCGCGCTCATCACGCCGCGGACGAAGGCGATCTCCATCGTGACGCCGAACAATCCCGCGGGCGTCGAATACCCGGCAGAGACGCTCTCGGCGCTTTTCGAGCTGTGCCGCGAGGCCGGGATCAGGCTGATCGTGGACGAGACCTACCGCGACTTCGCCACCCACACCGGCGCGCCGCACGACCTGCTGACGCGTCCGGACTGGGCCGACACGCTGATCCAGCTATACAGCTTTTCAAAGGCCTACCGGCTGACCGGCCATCGTGTGGGCGCGGTGATCGGCGATGCCGAGCTTCTGCACCAGATCGAGAAGTTCCAGGACACGGTGGCGATCTGCGCGCCCTCGCTGGGCCAGAAAGCGGCGTTGCACGGGTTACAGACACTGGCACAGTGGAAGGCCGAACAGCGCGACGAGATCCTCGCCCGCCGCGCCGCCCTGGCCGAGGCGTTCGCCCCGCTCGAGGCGAAGGGCTGGCGGCTGAAGGGGCTGGGCGCCTACTTTGCCTATGTCGAGCATCCCTTCGCCATGGGGGCCGCGGACCTCGCGCCGCTGCTGGTGCGCGAGGCGGGTGTGCTGATCCTGCCCGCGACGATGTTCACCCCGCCGGAAGACCCCTCCGGCGACCGGCATTTCCGCATCGCCTTCGCCAATGCCGGGGCCGAGAGCCTGCGCGCGCTCTGCACGCGGCTGGCCGCACTGGACCTGCCCCCCTTGCAGCCCCTGTGACCCCGGTTTAGACACTCCCGAACCAGCGCGGAGGGGTTAGGCCATGAGCAAGAAAAAAGGCGGCGTCGGCAAGACAGGCGGGTACATCCTGCTGGGTCTGCTGCTCCTCGGTCTGGGCGGTTTCGGGGCCACCAATTTCGGCGGCAGCGTGTCGAGCATTGGCAAGGTCGGCGAGGCGGAGATTCCCGCCTCCGACTACTTCCGCGCCATCCAGCAGGAAATGCGCGCCGTGCAGGCACAGACGGGTCAGGCGCTGACCTTCCAGCAGGCGCGCGCCATGGGCATTCCGGACATGGTGCTGAGCCGCGTTGTGACCTCTGCGGCGCTCGAGAACGAGGCCGCGCAGCTTGGCATCTCCGTCGGCGACGAACGTCTGGCGCAGGACCTGCGCGAGATCCCGGCCTTCCAGGGGGTCGACGGCTCCTTCGACCGGGAATCCTATCGCCTCGCCCTGCAGGGCGCCGGCTTCTCCGAGCGCGAGTTCGAAGAACAGCTGCGGGCCGAAAGTGCCTCCACCCTGCTGCAGAACGCGATCCAGGCAGGCGTTGTCCTGCCCCCGGTCTATGCGCAGACGCTGGTGTCCTACACCGGCGAGCGCCGCGCCTTCACCTGGGCGGAGCTTGGCGCGGAGCAGCTGACCACCGGCCTGCCGGTGCCCTCCGACGAAGATCTGCAGACCTTCTACGACGAGAACATCGACCGCTACACCCGCCCCACGACGCGCAAGATCACCTACGCGTGGCTGACGCCCGCGATGATCGTCGACACCGTCGAGGTGCCCGAGGACAGGCTGCGCGCCACCTACGAGGAGCGTTCGGCCGAGTTCAACATGCCGGAGCGCCGTCTTGTGGAACGGCTGGTCTATTCGTCCGAAGAGGCCGCACAGGAAGCCGCCGAACGTGTCGCCAGCGGCGACGTGCCCTTCGAGACGCTGGTCATCGAACGCGGGCTCGACCTTGCCGACACCGACATGGGTGACGTGACCGAAGCCGCGCTGGGTGATGCGGGCGAAGCGGTCTTTGCCGCGGACGTGGGTGAGGTCGTGCAGGCGCCCTCCGACCTCGGGCCCGCGCTTTACCGGGTGAACGCCGTTCTGGCCGCGCAGAGCACCAGCTTCGAAGAGGCCGTGCCGCAGATGCGCGACACGCTGGCGCTGGACCAGGCCCGCCGCGTGATCGAGGGGCTCGCCAACCAGCTTGACGACGAACTGGCCGCGGGTGCGACGCTCGAGGATCTTGCCGGCGACACGGAGATGGAGCTGGGCCAGATCGACTGGACCTCTTCCAGCAACGAGGGCATCGCAGGCTACGCGGCCTTCAACGAGGCGGCTGCCGAAGCGGAGACCGGCGATTACCCGGCCATGGCCGAACTGGGCGACGGCGGGCTTTTCGCCCTGCGCCTCGACGAGATTCAGGAGGCCGCGCCCTACCCGTTCGAAGAGGTTCGCGACCGCGTGGCCCAGGACTGGGAGGCCAATGCACGCGCCACGGCGCTGGCCGATCAGGCAGAGGCGCTGGCCGGTCAGCTTTCCGGCGACACCGGGTTCGACGATCTGAACCTGCGCGCCCGGACGGTGGACGAGGGCCTGACGCGCAACGCCAATACCGACGATGTGCCGCAGGCGGTGCTGACGCAGGTCTTCACCATGTCCGAGGGCGAGGCCGCCGCCGTCAAGGGTGCCGGCACCGCCTACGTCGTCCGCCTCGACGACATCATCGAGGTCGACCCGGAGGATGAGAATGTCCGCCAGTTCCGCCAGCTCTTTGCGCAGCAGGCCGATCAGGACGTGAGCCAGGACCTGTTCCGGGCGCTTGCGCAGGACATCCAGTCCCGTGCCGGTGTCGAGATCGACCAGGCCGCGGTCAACGCCGTCCTCGCGAACTTCCAGTAAGGCGCCCGAGCCCATGCCCACGCTGACCCCCGCCTTCGACGCCTTCGCGACCCGCTACCAGGCGGGCGAGAACCAGATCGTCTACACCCGGCTCGCCGCCGACCTCGACACGCCTGTGTCGCTGATGCTGAAGCTGACGGGCGCGGCCAAGGACACCTTCGTCCTCGAATCCGTCACCGGCGGCGAGGTGCGCGGGCGCTACTCGATGATCGGGATGAAGCCGGACCTCGTCTGGCAGTGTCATGGCGACAAGGCGCGGATCAACCGTCATGCGCGGTTCGACCCCGATGCGTTCGAGCCGATGGACGCCGACCCGCTGACCGCCCTGCGCGCCGTTCTGGCGGAATCGAAGATCGACCTGCCGGAGGATCTGCCGCAGGCCGCCGCCGGGCTGTTCGGCTACCTGGGCTACGACATGATCCGGCTGGTGGAGCGCCTGCCGAACGTGAACCCCGACCCGCTGGGCCTGCCCGACGCGGTGCTGATGCGCCCCTCCGTCGTGGCGGTTCTGGACGGCGTGAAGGGCGAAGTCACCGTCGTCTCGCCCGCTTGGGTGCAGGACGGCGTGCCCGCGCGCGCTGCCTATGCGCAGGCGGCCGAACGGGTGATGGACGCGGTGCGCGATCTCGAACGTGCGATGCCGCAGGCCAGCCGCGACCTCGGCGAGGCCGCCGACCTGGGCGAGCCCGTCTCGAACTTCACGCACGAGGAATACAAGGGCGCGGTCAACAAGGCCAAGGAGTACATCAAGGCGGGCGACATCTTTCAGGTGGTGCCCTCGCAGCGCTGGACGCAGGACTTCCCGCTGCCGCCCTTCACGCTTTACCGTTCGCTGCGGCGCACCAACCCGTCGCCCTTCATGTTCTATTTCAACTTCGGCGGCTTCCAGGTGATCGGCGCCTCGCCGGAGATCCTCGTCCGGGTCTTCGGCAACGAGGTGACGATCCGCCCCATCGCGGGCACCCGTCCGCGCGGCGCCACCCCCGAAGAGGACAACGCGCTCGAAGCGGATCTGCTGGCGGACCAGAAGGAACTGGCCGAACACCTCATGCTGCTCGACCTCGGACGCAACGACACCGGCCGCGTGTCGAAGATCGGCACCGTCCGCCCGACCGAGAAGTTCATCATCGAGCGCTACAGCCATGTGATGCACATCGTCTCGAACGTGGTGGGTGAGTTGTCGGAGGAGCATGACGCCCTCTCTGCCCTTCTGGCGGGTCTGCCCGCAGGCACCGTCAGCGGCGCGCCGAAGGTCCGCGCGATGGAGATCATCGACGAGCTCGAGCCGGAGAAGCGCGGCGTCTACGGCGGCGGCGTGGGCTATTTCAGCGCCGGTGGCGACATGGACATGTGCATCGCGCTGCGCACGGCGATCGTGAAGGACCAGAAGCTGTATATCCAGGCGGGTGGCGGCGTGGTCTATGACAGCGACCCCGAGGCCGAGTACATGGAGACCGTGCACAAGTCGAACGCCATCCGGCGCGCGGCAGCGGACGCGGCGCGCTTTACCGGCAACGGCAACGGCTGAACCCGGCCGCGCCACCTGCCCGCTTGCGGCCGCTGCACGTCAGTGTGTCAGCCAGCCGCGTTGCCGACATTTCCATGCGGTGGAGGCATCCTTGAGGCCCCGCGCAGAGGGTCCGGATACACACCGCCCACCACAGTCACGCCACGCAGACCGTCAAAGGCGCCGCCTTGTCGGTTCCGCTGCGCCGGATCGCCTCTCGTCAGGCGGCGGAGTCGCGGATGCGTTCGATCATCGCGCGCAGACCGTTGGACCGCTGCGCCGACAGGTGGTCATGCAGTCCGAGGCGGCCCAGTTCACCCCTTGCATCGACACCCGCGACCTCGCCCTCCGGCAGGCCATCGTAGAGCCGGTGAAGAAGCGCGATCAGCCCCTTGACGATCATCGCGTCGCTGTCGCCCTGAAAGTGGAAGCGCCCGTCCTCAGGCGCGATGTGCAGCCAGACCTGGCTGGCGCAGCCTTCCACCTTCGTTGCGGGCACCTTCAGCGCATCGGGCATAGGCTCCATCGCCTTGCCCATCTCGATCACCATGCGGTAGCGGTCTTCCCAGTCCTCGAGGAACTCGAAATCCTCAACCACCTCTTCGAACGCCTCCTGGGCCATGACACCACTCCTTTTCCCCCGCAGGTAAGCGCCCGCGCCGCAAAGGTCCAGCACCTCGCAGGCTTTTCAAGCGTCTCCGGATGGGTTAACCGGGGAACACTCAGGCAAGAGGCACAAGATGCACAAACAGATCTCCGTTCTGGTCCTTGCAGGCCTCGTTCTGTCCGGTTGCGGCGGCGTGCGGGAGTCCCGCCTCAATCCGTTCAACTGGTTCGGCGGCAGCACCTCGGTGCGCACCGAGGTCCGTGCGGACGATCCGGCCTACAACCCGCTGATCCCCGTGCGCGAGGAATCGGTGTTCCGCCGGAAGAAGGACGAAAGCTACGGCGGCATCGCCGTGGACGAGGTCACCGGCCTTTTCGTGGAGCGCCGTCCCGGCGGTGCGCTTGTCCGCGCCACCGGCGTCACCCGCTACCAGGGCGCCTACGACGTCAAGCTGGTCGAGGTGGAGAACGAGACGACCGACGACACGCTGGTCTATGCGCTGCGCGCGGAACAGTACGTCGGCCCCACCGGCCCCGTCTCGGCCCGCACAGTGACCGCCGCCACCTGGCTGACCGACAACGAGCTTGCGCTGGTGCGCAGCATCGTGGTCAAGGCGCGCAACAACACCCGCACCACCGGCCGCTGACAGCCGCGGGTCGCACGGGCCTTTCGGCCCGTCCCCGTTGTCTCTTCCGCTGTGAACCGGGCCTGCGGCCCGTCCGTCAGAGTTCGATGACGTCGACGTTCTTGCCCCGCGCCGCCAGCGCGATCTGGCCGGAGCACAGGCGCAGCGCATCCTCGCCGAAGACTTCGCGGCGCCAGCCGGACAGCGCCGGCACGTCGCGCATCCCCGCCGCGATGGCGTCGAGGTCGGTCGCCGGGGCGATCAGCTTGGAGGCCACGCCGAAACGTTCCGTCTTGGCCTTCAGCAGCACGCGCAGAAGATCCGCCAGCGCCGGGTTCACCTGCAGCTTGTCGCGCACGGTGTCGGCTTCGGGCAGGTCGTCCTTGGGGCATTCCACCCCGGCCTTGACCGCTTCGAGGATGCCGTCGGCGATGGGGCCCTTGCGGGCCTCGCGCAGCAGCAAGCGCGAGCGCGACAGGTCATTGGCCGACATCGGCTTGGTCGAGGCCAGCTCGACCAGCGCGTCGTCCTTGAACACGCGGTTGCGCGGGATGTTGCGCTCCTGCGCGTAGGTTTCGCGGAAGGCCGCCAGTTCACGCACGATGGCAAGGAAGCGCGGCGCGTTGGACCGCGTCTTCACCCGCTGCCACGCGTCACGCGGGCGGGTGATATAGGTTTCCGGATCGGTCAGGACGCCCAGTTCCTCGGCGACCCAGCGCGCCCGTCCGCTTTCCTCCAGCTTGCCCGCGAGGAATTCGTAGATCTGGCGCAGGTGCGTCACATCGGCAAGCGCGTAGGACTTCTGCGCGTCCGTCAGCGGGCGGCGCGACCAGTCGGTAAAGCGCGAGGACTTGTCGAGCTGCTGCTTGGCGATGCGCTTGACCAGCGTCTCGTAGCCGACCTGCTCGCCGAAACCGCAGACCATGGCGGCCACCTGCGTGTCGAACAGCGGCTGCGGGATGACCCCGTGATCGATGTAGAAGATCTCCAGATCCTGCCGGGCGGCGTGGAACACCTTCACGATGCTCTCGTCGCGGAAGAGGTCCAGCAGAGGGTCCAGCGACAGCCCGTCCACCATCGGATCGACCAGCACGGCGTCCTCGTCACCCTTGCCGGGCAGCGCAAGCTGGATCAGGCACAGCTTGGAGTAATAGGTCCGTTCACGGAGGAACTCCGTATCGACGGTGATGTACGGCTGGCCCTTGGCACGGGCACAGAAATCGGAAAGCTCTTCGGTCGTCGTCAATGTCTGCATGCGCAGTCTTTTCTGTTATGTGGTGTCGACCCTGCGGCGCGTTTCACCGTCATAACCCATTTTCCTGAAATGGGAAACGCCACGCATCAGGTCAGGATCAGGGGTGTGCGACGGCCTTCGAGGAAGCGGCGCAGGACCGCGGGATAAAGCTTGTGCTCCATGGTCAGAACCCGCGCCGCCAGCGTGTCGGGCGTGTCGCCGGGTTCGACCGGGACATGCGCCTGGCCAAGGATCGGGCCCTCGTCCAGCTCCGCCGTGACCTCGTGCACGGTGCAGCCCGCCTCCGTGTCGCCGGCTTCCAGCGCGCGGGCGTGGGTGTGCAGCCCGCGGTACTTCGGCAATAGCGACGGGTGGATGTTCAGCATCCGGCCCTCATAGGCGGCGATGAAGGACGGCGTCAGGATGCGCATGAAACCCGCAAGGCACAGCACGTCCGGTTCGGCCGCGTCGATGTGGCGGCGCAGTTCCGCCTCAAAGGCGGCGCGGTCGCCCCGGAACGGCTTGTGATCCACCGCCGCCACCGGCACGCCCCGTTCTGCCGCGCGGGTCAGGCCCGCCGCATGGGGATCGTTCGACGCCACCAGCACCGGGCGGCCCGGATGGTCGCCGGTCATGCTGTCGACCAGCTTCACCATGTTGGAGCCGCCGCCGGAAACGAGGATGGCGATGCGCTTCACAGGTTGCCCCGGTAGGTGACGCCCTCGCCCGCCGTGACCGTGCCGATCCGGTGCACCTCGTGCCCGGCCTCGGTCAGGTGGGCGCGTGCGGCGTCGGCCTTGTCGGGTGCCACGACGGCGATCATGCCGATGCCGCAGTTGAAGGTCTTCAGCATCTCGCGCTCTTCGATGTTTCCCTGATCGGACAGCCATTTGAAGATGCCCGGGAGCTCCCATGCGCCAAGGTCGATCTCGGCGCCCAGGCCCTCAGGCAGCACGCGCGGCAGGTTCTCCGTCAGGCCGCCGCCGGTGATATGGGCCAGCGCGTGGATGCAGTCGTCCTTGACCGCCGCGATGGCGCCCTTGACGTACAGCGTGGTCGGCGCCAGCAGCGCCTCGCCCAGCGTACCCTCGCCCCAGGGGCACGGCGCGTCCCAACCGAGGCCCGAGACCTCGACCAGCTTCCGCACGAGGCTGTAGCCGTTGGAGTGCACGCCGTTCGACGCCACACCCAGCAGCACGTCGCCTTCGGCCACGCCTGCGGGCAGTTCGCGTCCGCGTTCCATCGCGCCCACGGCAAAACCCGCGAGGTCGAAGTCGCCCGCCGGGTACATGCCGGGCATCTCTGCCGTCTCACCGCCGATCAGCGCGCAGCCGGAGCGCACGCAGCCCTCCGCGATGCCTTCGATGACCCGCGCGGCGGTGTCGGTGTCGAGCTTGCCGGTGGCAAAGTAGTCGAGGAAGAACAGCGGCTCTGCGCCCTGGCACACGAGGTCGTTGACGCACATCGCGACGAGGTCGATGCCCACGCCGTCCACCAGCCCGGTGTCGATGGCGATGCGCAGCTTGGTGCCAACGCCGTCGGTCGCCCCCACGAGGATCGGGTCCTCGTAGCCCGCGCCCTTCAGGTCGAACAGCGCGCCGAAGCCGCCCAGCCCGGACATCACCCCGGGGCGGTTGGTCCGTTTCGCCGCCGGCTTGATCCGTTCGACCAGCGCGTTGCCCGCGTCGATGTCCACGCCCGCCGCCGCGTAGGTCAGCCCGTTCTTGCCGTCGCTCATGTCGCTCTCCGAGAGGTTGGCCGCTTGATTGCAGAGGCGCTTACCCCAAAGGCTCCGCGCCTGCAACGCGCTGCCCGCGCAGTAGGGAAATCATCACTGTGAAGAAACCGCCTTCTCGGCTATCCTCGTGGCATATTTCATTTGTGGCGTTCCCGACCCATGCTTTCGATATCCAATGCACAGATGGATGCATTCGATGCCATGGAGTTTCGTGCTTTCGAAACCGGACTGGCAGAGCATCTCGAAACCCATTTTCCGTGGGGAAAGGCCTTCTGGCCCGACGGCAGCGCGATGGCGTTGGCCACTTTCGCCCACACGCGCGCCCGGCACTACGGCTTTGTCACCGAACGCAGCATCTACATGTTCGCGACCTTCATGCCGGTTCTGGGCAGCCGCTACGACGAGAACCCGCTGCTGCCCTGGGCCTCGGACAAGCTGGCCGACCCGATCATCCGCGAACCGATCCACCGCATCAACCAGCTGAACGACCGGATTCTCCTGCACCTGCGCAAGACCAATGGCCGCGACGGGCGGGCGGCGGTGCGGGGCTTCCGGCAGGTGCACCACGTGCTCGGGACCGGCGATGCGCCGGCGGACCCCGTGGGCGCGCTTTGCGCCGCCTTTCCGCAGCGCGCCGCGGCCTCCACCATGACCGGGCAGGTGCTGGGCGACGCGGTTGCCCAGTCGGACGCCTTCGGGCTGGAACAACCGCTTGGCGGTTACATCTGCGCGGCGCTGGCACTGATGTACGGCCCCTACTACTACGCCGAACCGCAGCTGCCGCTGATCCATGCCACGCTTTACGACAAGGGCCTCGCCCCCGCCGCAAAGACGCAGGCGCTCCGCCAGGCCG
The DNA here is from genome assembly GCF_052825245.1 of Sagittula sp. NCBI lineage: Bacteria > Pseudomonadati > Pseudomonadota > Alphaproteobacteria > Rhodobacterales > Roseobacteraceae > Sagittula > Sagittula sp. The sequence continues at coordinate 3,760 of NZ_JBRBWD010000037.1, read as the reverse complement.
CGCTGACGATGATCACCGCCCTCGGCGAAAGCGTCGGGGAGGAGGCCTGAGATGTGCCAGTGCGGAAAGGCCAACGACGACGCCTGCAAGAAGACGGAGAACAAGCCCGGCGCGACCAAGGGCTGCGAGGCCGGCAAGGGCGGCGGCGTCGTCTGGGAAAAGCAGGAAGGCGCCACCGACGAGGATCTCGCAAAGGCCAAGCAGCAGTGGGAAGACGCCAAGAAGCGCCGCCTGCCGGACGGATCGAAGCCAAAGACGGTCGAAGCGATGGAGGCGCTGGAGAACAGCGACAAGACCACGACCATCAAGGTCGGCCCCGAGGGCAACAGCGCCAGCCCGGACAGCCGGTCGGATTCGCAGGACGGCACCGGCTCCGAAGGGACGATCAAGTACAACCCGAACAAGACGGGCACCTACGGCGACGGCGTCGACCGCGACCCGGAATCTTCGCTGGCACACGAGGCCTATCACACCTACGAATACACGCAGGGCTCTTCCGGCGACACGCGGGAGAAGCGCGAGGTTTCCGCCGCGGCCGCCGAAAATGAACACCGCGAAGCCAAGGGCCTGCCGCAGCGCCAGAAATACGGCGCCTGGGACATTCCGCAGTACACGCCCTGAGCGACCGATCCGGCCGCCCACCGGGGCCCGCCGCGCCACGCCTGACACGCAACGCCTGACAAGGACCGAACACCGATGACCCGCAGTTTCGTTTCGACCCACACCGACTGGAACGGACACCAGACCATTCCCTTCGTCATCCCCGCCGAAGACGGGCTCGACGTTTTCCGCGATCCGATGTGGGGCGTGATGATCGAGAAGGTGACCGCCGACCACCACCCGATCGAGCCGCTGGTGGATGCGACCGACCTCGACGATGTGGATTTCGGTGCGCTGTCGCTGAACGGCGCGGCGATGGTCGGCCAGATCCTGTGGAACAACCTGACGACCGCCGCGCGGATCGATCCGTCGGGCGATTTCGTGCTCCACACCTGGCGGGTGGCGTCGAGCGCGAAACGCGTCGAGATCGTCTATCGCCCGCGCTACGCCAACGGCGCGCTCGGCGATGTGTGCACGCTGGTCTCGCTGCTGAAATAACGGGCTGTTGCGCGCTGGTGGGTGTTCAGGCCTTCCGCAACTCAGACCCTTTCTTCAGAACTTCGTCGCCGTCCTCCTGTTCGATCCGGTAGGCGGGATTGTCTTCGTCGGCGTCGCGCGTCACCTCGCTGCCCTTGATCTTCAGCGTGATCTTCCGCGTGTATTTCTTCACCACCGTGCCGCTGGCCGTGCCGTTGCCCCAGTCCCACGCGACCTTGTCGCCTTCGTCGTAGTCCATCATCGCGTCCTCCGCATGTGCCTGCGGCTCAATGCAGAGCCCCGCGCCCGCGTTCCCCCGCTTGACGCCCCCGCGCCCCGCGCTTACTCAGTCTGCCACGGTGGGCCTGTAGCTCAATTGGTTAGAGCAGGGCGCTCATAACGCCTTGGTTGCGGGTTCAAGTCCTGCCGGGCCTACCAACCGTCATGTTTTCTGACGTCATTTCAGCTACTTACCTTTCTTTTTGACGAACCTAGCGGGGTGGTTCGTCAATTTTTGTTCCCCGTTCGCCCCGCTCGGGAGACTCGCAATCGCTGCGTCGGCCTTCGATTTTCGCCCGAACGCCTCGATGTATTTCTGCGCCTGCTTGATGTCCTTGTGGCCGCTGACCGCCATCACCTTGAACACGTCATTCTCGATTTCAGCGATGCGTCGGCAGATCGCCTTGCGCAATCCGTGCGCGGTGCAATTCGGCAAGCCAGCTTCATCGCACCACTTTCGCATGTCGCCGCCAAGGCTCTTCTCTGAGCGGGCCTTGGCGTACCTAGTCTCTAGAAATGTGAACGCGTCAGCACGCAAATGCCCAAGGGTCTCGGCAAGATATGGATGGATCGGAATGCTAACCTCGAATCCATCCGGGTTTTTCTTGGTCTTTCGGCGGCGGTAGGTTAGCCGTCCATCGCGAATGTTACTCCTGCCAAGTCGCACCGCATCACACTTCGCCGCACCCGTGTAGAGCATCAACGTCATGACCAAGTGCGGGAGCGTGCCCATGCGGTGGACTTCATAGAACCGTGAAATCTCGCCCTCGTCCCATGTGTGGTATCCCTCAGGATTGGTAGGAAAGAGCTTCACCCCCTGCACAGGATTGTCAGCGCGCAGCTCCAAGTCTATTGCTAGGTCCATCAACTGGCTAAGGCGCTTAAGCGTCTTGTTCGCTTGCTGAGGAGTGCTTGCCATCTTGGCCTTGATCTCGATCACGTGACGGCGCTGCATGTGGCTGACACGCTTGTGCCCGTGCGCAAGCCGGAACGGCTCAATACAGGCCCGATAGTCCTTTTTGGTGCTGTCTTCGATGGTCGGAAAGTGCAGGGTGTAGAATTTGGCTACCAGCCAATCCAGCGTGCCTGGCACGCTTCGTGAGGCCCCTGCCCCGGCTTTACTCTTTTCACGATTCACCGCGTCAGCGTAGCGGCGTGTAAAGTCCTCTGAACCCCAGTCAGAGCCAAGCTCGGCGGAGAAGCCTTTGCATCGATACCGCCACCGGACTTTACCGTGACGGTCGCGGTATTGCCTTGCATTTGGGAAGCGGTCGGTCTTCTTGCCCATCGTCAGTCCCAATCATTTGCGTCTTTGGCACTGCCAGGAGCGCCGATTATGACCACGATCTTACCGTCTCGGTCGATTTCCGTTCTCGCCACCGACAAACCAGCTGCAACAACACCTTTCACAGCGCGGGTAACATCAGCTTGTTTGAAAATCGTGGGACGGTTGGTCATTATCAGGCTTCCCCGTAGATCCCATCAAGGACCAAGCGGTGATCTTGGCCAAGGCGAGCGCAAACGTTCATGAAGATTGCCGACACGTTCAGAACCAAGAGGCCCACGGTATCAAGATAATCCGGTGGAAAGCCGGTCATGTCGATCTTGCCGTCTTTGCTCAGAACCACTTCGCTGTGGTCGCCCTGAGCAACAACAAAGGTGAAGCCTTCGGAATAGTGAAACGGTGCGCCCGGATGGCGTTCAGGCGTCGTATCTTCTTCGCCAATCCAGCCAGCCCCGCCTTCACCGATATAGGCGAAGATCGCCGCGAGCCTGAACGCGCGTTCCGGGGTGAAACCGAATCGCTGCATCGCCGCGACACAAAGCGCGATTTCCATCACGTTTGAGAAACTGAACCTGCGGTGTTTGCCCTCCTCAAAATTCCCAAGAATGTACCCGCGAGAAACCCAATCCGAGATATTTCGGGGTTGGGTGCCGGTCGCGGCGGCAACGTCCTGAACGGAGAATTCTTTTTGAGTCAACATCATGAGCCTGTCCTTAGCCTGCTTGGCCCAGAACATAACGCACTCCGCGTCAAAATGCAATAACGCAGAGTGCGGTATTCTTCAACCCGCGCGGCAATCCTGACTTTCAGGACGCCTGACGCTCGGCGCGGTCCAGCACGTCCAACAGTTCGCCGAGAAGGCTCTCGGCCAACTCCAAGGACTCCGTTGCCAAGCGGCCATGAGGGAAAACCTTGTCTGGGTCGCAGGGGCTGTCTGCGGCGAGGATGTGGTCTTGCAGGATCGAGATCGCGGCGCACATGACCTGCCACTGAACTTTCATCCAGCCACGACCGGAGCCCGGTTAGTGTTTACGCCGGTTGGCGCAGGTTGAGCAATCGCCCGGCGCGCGGAGCTTTCATCTCGCGCAGCGGGGCGGGCGATTGCGGTGGTCAGGGTCC
>NZ_JBRBWD010000036.1:0-170496 GCF_052825245.1 Sagittula sp. | reverse complement strand
GACTTGATGACGAACTGCAGCGTGTCCTCGTCCGGCAGGCTGGTGAAGGTGAAGGGCCGCTTCTCCTCGCGCCAGCCGTCCTTGTCCAGCGACAGGTCGACCGCCTGCCCCCGCGGCTTGTCTCCGGGCCGCGGGGGGGGCGGGGGGGGCCGCCCCCCCCCCCCCCCCCCCCCCCTTCGCGGGCAACGCCCGCGCGTGTCAGTCCGCGCCAGCGGACCGAAACCCGTCAGTCGAACTCTTCCGTCACCACGTGGTCCTTCGGCACGCCCAGCTCGGCGACCTCGCGCGGCAGCGCCTCGACCATGCCGTCCGGGCCGCAGACGTAGACCACGTCGCCCTTCACATCGACCATGTCCTTCAGGAAGGACGCGTCGACCTGGCCCCGCGCGTAGCCGCTGTCGGGCTCGTCGGTCACCGTATAGACCACGGCCAGCCCCGGCATCGCGTCGAATTCGTCCTTCAGGATGATGTCGGCCTCCGTCTGGTTCGAGAACACCAGCGTGTTGCCCTCCAGCGTGCCCTTGTCCTGCAGCTTCTTGCGCAGGATGGAGATGAACGGCGTCACGCCCGCGCCCCCGGCGATGAAGATGCCGTCGCCCTTGTCCTCGATCGCGCCCCAGGGGTCCTCGATCAGCACCTTGTCGCCGGCCTGCAATTTGCCGATCTGCTCGGTCACGCCGTCATGCTCCGGGTAGGACTTGATGACGAACTGCAGCGTGTCCTCGTCCGGCAGGCTGGTGAAGGTGAAGGGCCGCTTCTCCTCGCGCCAGCCGTCCTTGTCCAGCGACAGGTCGACCGCCTGCCCCGGCGTGAACGAGAATCCCTCGGGCTTGTCGAACACAAGGTGGTGCGTGTCATGCGTCACGGGCGAAATGGATTGCAGTGTCAGCGTGTGAGTCATGTGAACCTCCGTTTGCCGCCAAAACGCGGCGGCAGGGACAGGGGTTCCGGGACGCGCCCTCAGGCAGAGGCCAGCGTCCCGTAGGTGCAGAGCTGCCGGTGCCCGTCCGTGCGGCTCACCAGCGCGCCGCCGCGATAGACCGCATGCACGTATTTCGGCCCGTCGCCGTAGGCGTAGCTCACGCAGGATTCGTCGAAGTTCTTCGGGTTGCGCTCGAACCCGGCCTCGGTGCCAAGCGCCACCTCCGCCTCGGCCCGGGTCACACCCAGCGTCAGCTTCTGCGCCACGCCGTCGTTGCCGGGCTTGTCGGCCTGCGGCGCGCCCACGGTGCAGGCGGACAGCATCAGGGCGGTCAGGGCAAGGACAAGGCGCGGCATCTGGGCTCTCCGGTCAGGGGATTCGTTTCCCTTGGGTAGCACGCGCCGCCCGCGCCCGGAACCGGGCCGGAGGCTCAGTCGGACGAGAGCTGCCCCATGCGCCGCACCGCGACGCGGCTTTCGGGCATGGCGCTGACCGGCGGGCGCTCCGCCGAACGCTCCTCGTTTCCGGCCGAAAGCCATCCGCTCCCCGGCAGCAGCGCGGCCTCCTCCACCGTGTCGACGGGCGCGAAGGCTTGCGCTGGCACGGCCGCGGCCGCGGTCATCTCCGCCTCGCGGCGCGCCGCCATCTCCGTCTCGATGACCTCCAGCAGCCCGGCCTGGAACCGGGCCATCGCGGCCTGGCCGTCCTCGGTCGCGATGAGATAGCGGGACGCCCCGAGGCTCAGCCCCAGGAACAGCAGCTTGACGGCGATCTTCCGGGCGAAACCGCCGCGCGGCCTGCCGCGACGCCGTTTCTCCGCACGCTTGCGCAGGTCTGCGCCCGCATCCCCGAGTATGGCCTGTCTGAGATCCTGATCCGTCGTCATGCCACGATCCCAGCACATGACCCTGCCGGAAGCACGGCAAAGTCACGGCGGAATTTCGGCACTTTTTACGAAAATGGAAACTTACAGGTTCTCGTACTGCGGCATTCCGAGCACGTGGTAGCCGCCGTCGACGAGGATGATCTCGCCCGTCGTGCAGGCCCCCGCGTCCGAGCACAGCCAGACCGCCGTGCCGCCCACCGCCTCCAGCGTCGCGTTCGACCGCAGGGGGGCGTTCTGGTCGGTGTGCTTGTAGGTCTTGCGCGCACCGCCGATGGCCGCACCGGCCAGCGTCTTCATCGGTCCCGGCGAAATGGCGTTCACGCGGATGCCGTCCGGCCCGAGGTCATTGGCAAGATAACGGGTCGCCGATTCCAGCGCCGCCTTGGCCACGCCCATGATATTGTAGTTCGGCACGACGCGCTGCGACCCCTGATAGGTCAGCGTCAGCATGGTGCCGCCCTCGGTCATCAGCGGGTAGGCGCGGCGCGCCACCTCGATGAAGGAATAGACCGAGATGTCCATGGAGTTCTTGAAGTTCGCCCGCGAGGTGTTCAGGAACCGGCCCTGCAGCTCCGACTTGTCGGAAAAGGCGATGGCATGGACGAGAAAGTCCAGCCGGTCCCACCGCTTGCCCAGGGACGCGAACGCCGCATCCAGAGAGGCATCGTCGGTCACGTCCACGTCGACCATGAAATCGGAGCCCACGCTTTCGGCCAGTGGTGCCAGCCGCTTGCCGAAGGCTTCGCCCTGGTGGGTGAAGGCCAGCTCCGCCCCTGCCTCGTGACACGCCTTCGCGATCCCCCAGGCAATCGACCGTTCGTTCGCCACACCCATGACAAGCCCGCGCTTGCCTTCCAGAGTTATCGTCATCCCAGTCTTTCCGTATCAGTCGTTGAACCGCGAGAGCACCATCGAGCCGTTGGTGCCGCCGAAGCCGAAGGAGTTGGTCATCACCGAATCCAGCCCGGCGTTCTCCACCAGAGACGTGGCGATTTCCTCGGGCTTGAGCGCCGGATCCAGTGTCTCCACGTTGATCGACGGGATGATGAAGTCGTCCCGGAGCGCGAGAAGGCAGTAGATCGCCTCCTGCGCGCCGGTCGCGCCCTGGCTGTGGCCGGTCATCGACTTGGTCGAGCTGACCGGCGGGGTCGAACCGTCGCCGAACACGCGGCGCACCGCCTCGATCTCGCCGACGTCGCCCACCGGGGTCGAGGTGCCGTGCGCGTTGATGTAGCTGACCTTGCGGCCTTCGGGCAGCGTCGACAGCGCCACGCGCATCGCGCGCTCGCCACCCTCGCCCGAGGGGGCCACCATGTCCGCGCCGTCCGACGTGGCGCCATAGCCCGTCACCTCGGCGTAGATCTTCGCGCCGCGCGCCTTGGCGTGTTCCAGGTCCTCCAGCACGACGATGCCGCCGCCGCCGGAAATGACGAAACCGTCGCGGTCCTTGTCGAAGGCGCGGCTCGCGCGCTCCGGCGTGTCGTTGTACTTCGAGGACATCGCGCCCATGGCGTCGAACAGGCAGCTGAGCGTCCAGTCCAGCTCCTCGCCGCCGCCGGCGAACATCACGTCCTGCTTGCCCATCATGATCTGTTCCGCCGCGTTGCCGATGCAGTGCAGCGAGGTCGAGCAGGCCGAGGTGATCGAATAGTTGATCCCCTTGATCTTGAACGCGGTCGAGAGGTTGGCGCTGATCGTCGAACACATCGCCTTCGGCACCGCGAACGGGCCGACGCGCTTCGTCCCGCCGGACTTCAGCACGGTCTGGTGCGCGGTCAGCAGGGCAGAGGTCGACGGCCCGCCGGACCCGGCCACAAGCCCGGTGCGCGGGTTCACGATGTCGGACTCTTCCAGCCCGGAATCGGCAATCGCCTGCTGCATCGCGATATGCGCATAGGCCGCACCCGGCCCCATGAAGCGCAGCGTGCGCTTGTCGACGTATTCGGACACGTCGATCTTGAGCTGGCCGGAGATCTGCGAGCGGAACCCGTGTTCCTTCATCTCCTCAGAGGCGGAAATCCCCGACCGCCCCGCCTTCAGCGAGGCGGTGACCTCTTCGGCGTTGTTTCCGATGCTGGAGACGACCCCCAACCCTGTAACGACGACGCGGCGCATGCGGCCTCCCTTGATTTGTTGGGTCTTACTAAGGCAGTCCTGCGGTCAGGCGCAAGGTGCGCAGCGCGCTTCCATCCACGGCAAGGCCGGCAATCGCCGCCGCGGATGGCCGGAACCGATCCCGCGGTTGAGCAATTGTGCGCCCCGTGGCAGCCTCTGCGTCACACGCAAGAGGACAGCGCGGATGCCCAGACACCTGCCGGAACTCGACGGCAAGACCTTCCTCGTCTGCATCGGCGCGGCGAAATGCGGGACGAGCTGGCTGCACCGCTACCTGTCGGGCCTGCCAGAGGTCGAACCTTCCCCCTTGAAGGAACTGCATTTCTTCAATTCCCGCACACCCGTTCCCGCCTTCGGCGATCCGGATGCCGTGGCCCTTGCCCGCCTGCGCGCCTTCATGGGCCAGCCGGGCGACACGCTCGCCAACCTGCGCGGACAGCCCGCCTTCGCCGCCAGCCTCGACCGGGCCCGGATGATCTATGACGAGGACGCCTATTTCGGCCATTTCGCGCGCCTCCTCTCTCCGCAGACCCGCGTCCTCGCGGACATCACGCCCGCCTATGCCACGCTCGGCCCTGCGGGTTTCGCGGACATGCGGGCCTTCTTCGCCAGCCAGCAGGTGACGTTGAAGGTGCTGTTCATCATGCGCGATCCCGTGGACCGGCTGTGGTCCCAGTTGCGCCATGTCGAACAGATGACCCCGGACAAGCCCGCCGCCACCCATTGGCACCTGGCGCCGGACGCGCCCGCGATCTGGTCGCGCACGGACTATCGCGCCACCATCGCCGCCCTGGACGCCTGCTTTGCCCCAGAGGACCGGCTCTGCCTCTTCTACGAAAGCCTCTTCGCCCCCGAGACACTCGGCCGCCTCTGCGGCTTTCTGGGCGTCGAAGCCGCCGCAGACATGCCCGCCGGACGCCAGAACGAAACACGGGTCCAAAGCGCCCTGCCCGATGACGCCCGCAGGACCTTCGCCGACCTGCTCGCCCCGCAGTACGCTTTCTGCCGCGAACGCTTCGGTACGGAGGTGCCCGAGGCATGGGGCAGGTATTCCTGACTCGCAGGCGCGCCCCTTTCCCCCCATCTAAGCCGTGTTCAACACAACCCGCCCGCAGATTTCAGGGGCGGTTCTCAACACAAGGACTTTTGCAATGCCCGAAGATCTTGGCGGCAGTTTCGCCGCGTTCAAATTCCGCTCTTCCGACCGGAACACCAGCTCCGACGACAGCGCGGGCGACGACTTCGACCTGATGCTCCAAACCGCCTTTGGCGACGCCTACGGTTCCTTCGACCAGAGCGTCGAGAGATCCGGCGACACCACCCCCACCACCTGGGAGGGAGACGTGCCGCCCGACCTGTCGGACGATTTCGACTTCCTGCTGTAGGCGCAGCGGCGCAAGGCCAATGCCCCGAAACGCAAAAGGGTGCGCCATGGCGCACCCTTCTTCATGTCCGGCAATTGAAACGCCGCGCCCTCAGCTCTCGCTGAGCGCCACCTTCATGTCCTTGACCTCGTAGATGATCTCGCCGTCGGCCTCGACGATGCCGTCGGCCACGCCCATCGTCAGGCGGCGGGTCTGCACGGCCTTGGTGAAATCCACCTTGTAGGTCAGCATCTTGCGGTCCGGGCGGACCATGCCCTTCAGCTTGACCTCGCCCACACCCAGCGCATAGCCGCGCCCGGTCCAGCCGCGCCAGCCGAGGTTGAAGCCGGTCAGCTGCCACAGGCCGTCAAGGCCGAGGCAGCCCGGCATGATCGGGTTGCCGGGGAAGTGGCACTCGAAGAACCACAGGTCAGGGGTGATGTCGAATTCCGCCACGACGTGCCCCTTGCCGTGCAGGCCGCCGTCGCCGGAGATGTCGGTGATCCGGTCCATCATCAGCATCGGCGGCTCGGGCAGCTGGGCGTTGCCCACGCCGAACAGCTCGCCTCGGGCGCATTTCAACAGGTCTTCCTTGCCGAAGCTGGTGGGGTAATCGGCCATGCGGGGAGGGCTCCCTATCCATCATGAAGTGATCGTGTCGCGAAGTCCGGCCCCCTCTAGCACCCGGAAAGCGCGCCATGCAAGCGGAACACGGTGCCGCAGCCCGCAAGCCGCTGGCACGAAAAGGTTTGAAATCGGGTGCGCCGACACATTATATAACAATGCAATGACCGAGACGGATATCACCTCCTCCATGTCCACGGAACTCGACCGCGGAAAATCCTGGCTGGCGCGCAGCGATCTGCGCCCGACCCGGCAGCGCGTGGCGTTGGCGGCCCTTCTTGTGGGCGACGGACGCAACCGGCACGTCACCGCCGAAAGCCTCTTTGCCGCCGCCAAGGACCAGGGGGAGCGTGTCAGCCTCGCCACCGTCTACAATACGCTCAAGGCGTTCTGCGACGCGGGCCTGATGCAGGAAGTGACGGTCGACGGCTCGCGCAGCTATTTCGACACCAACACCCACGATCACCCGCATTTCTTCTGGGAAGACGACGGCCACCTGACCGACGCCCCGGCGGATCAGCTTGTGATCACGCAGCTGCCGAACGCGCCGGACGGTGCAGAGATCGCCTCCGTCGACGTGGTCATCCGCCTGCGCCGGAAATAACCCCCGATCAGACGGGCCGACCACGGGCGGGAGATAGCCTCCGTCCACCTGCCCTTGGTTTCCCGTGCAGCGGCATCCGGCCATGCCTACCCTTTTCGGCCATCGTTCTCCGAAAACTGACGGCTGCTTGCCTCTCTGCTGCGTCTCCCGGGCAATCTTTGCGCCGTCGCTCTGGGCCCGGCTGCTCAGCGCGCCCCCTTTCACAGGTTTTGTCCTCTTGCTGCACGCGTGACCGGGTGTTTCTTTGCGATTTCCTTATCCTGCGCCTTTTTCTCGCGCAGCAGAATCGCCCTTATTCGCACCCTGATGGGTGGGATTTATGGGACCTCCCGAAATTCCACCTGAAATTATTTCACCGCATTCAGAATACGACGATTGTCGCGGCGCCCATAAAAAAGGCGTCTGGCAGGTAATCAATAATTCCAATACGGCGCCGGAATTGAAGGGAGAGGGTGGTACCCGCGGCCGGACTCGAACCGGCACGGCACAAGGCCTGGAGATTTTAAGTCTCCTGTGTCTACCATTCCACCACGCGGGCACACGCGCGCGACAATAGCGGCGGCGCGCGCCGTGTAAACCGGTCGCGTCGGCCCGTCAAAGCAGGAAATCGTCCGCCGTCACACCGCCCGGCACGTTGAGCAGGATCAGCTCGCCGTCCGACACGCCATCCCCGGTCTCGTCGAGATAGAGGATCGCGGCACCGAAGGCGTTCATGAAATAACGCACCTCCATCGCGCCGGAGCCGGAGAACCCCGCCGTGCCGCGAAAGACGAAGCTGCCCTCCTCGTTGATGCCGGACAGGTCGACCGTGTCGATGCCGCGCTCGAAATCCTTGATCCGGTCAGAGACGCCATCGTCCGCCTCCAGCACGCTGTCGAAGACGAAGATGTCGGCGCCGGACTTGCCGATCAGGATGTCGTAGCCCAGCCCGCCCTGGATCACGTCGTTTCCGCCGTCGCCCGCGATGGTGTCGTTGCCCGCACCGCCCAGCAGCGTGTCGTTGCCGTCGCCGCCCAGCACGCGGTCCGCGCCGTCTCCGCCATCGAGGAAATCGTCGTCCTGCCGCCCGACCATGTAGTCGTTGCCCGCCCCGCCGGACAGCGCGTCGCGGCCATAGCCGCCGTTCATCGTGTCGTTGCCCTCGCCGCCATCCAGCACGTCGTCGCCGTCCTCGCCCGAGAGTTCGTCGTTGCCCGCGCCGCCGATCAGCGTGTCCGATCCGGACCAGCCCGACATCGTGTCCGCGCCAAATCCGCCGTCCAGTTCGTCGTCGCCGGAATTGCCGCTCAGCAGGTCGTTGCCGTCGTCGCCGTAGAGGATGTCGTTGCCCGCGCCGCCCGCGATGGTGTCGTCGCCCCCCAGCCCCGCCAGCATGTTGTGGCCGGAGTTGCCGACGATCTGCTCTGCCTCGACAAAGCCACGGACCTCGTGGTTGCCGGCGCCCAGCAGCAGGATCGCCTCCACCCCGCTCACGTCCAGCACGTCGGAGCGGGCGATCACCGTGTCCTGCCCGGTGCCGCCGATCACCGCGACGCTGCCGTCCTCGATCACGATCAGGTCGTTGTCCGGGCCGCCGTCGATCCAGCCCTCGAAACTGCCGCCGGTGCCGTAGATCGTGTCGTCGCCATAGCCGAGGTCGAGGTTCCCGAGCCACTGCCCCGCGTTGTAGACCACATCCGCGCCGGAGCCCGCGTCAAAGTCCCCCCGTACCGTGCCGTCGTTGCGCAGTATGTCGGCGGTCTCGCTGCCCTGGATCCACGCCTCCCCCGCATCGGCAAGGCCCGCCACCGACGTTTCCCACCCTTCGATCACGCCGGTGTTGAACAGGGTCAACCCCAGCACGGCGGCGCCGTCGATCTGCGTCACCTCCATCCGGCCCGCGTTGTCGAGGTAGGCCCGCCCGGTGCCCGACATGCCCAGTTCGCCGCCGCGCATGGTGCCGGTGTTCTCCACCGTGACGTGCTGGGCGTAGTTGCCGTCGCGCAGCACGTCATGCCCGTAAAGCGCCTGCATCAAGCCGTGGTTCACCACCGTGTAGGACAGCGCCGCCGCCGCCCCGATCACGTCGATGACGCGCCCCGCGCTCGTGATCTCGCCGTTGTTGACGATCCGGTGCGTGCCCGCCGTGGCCAGCAGCAGCGCGCTGCGCATGTTCAGGGAATCGTCGTTGTTGCGAATCAGGCCGTGGTTCTCCACCACGGCCGAGGCCGCGCCCATGTAGATCACCGAATTGGCGTGGCCAATGATGTCGCCGTAGTTCACCAGCAGGCTGCGCTGGGACCCGCCGCTCATCTGCACGGTGTAGGTTTCGTCGTTGGCGATGATCGTGCCGTCGGTCACATAGACGGTGTCGCCATTGGCCACGGTGTAATGCGAGCCGGTGTAGATCTGGTCCGCGTTCTGGAATACGAAGGCCATTCTCGCCCTTTTCAGGCGGCCCGTTCTGACCGCTCACGACTGTCCGCGCCCTCTTCGACGCGAACCCACCATGGCGCGGCAGGGTAAAGATGGGGTTAGCCGGATCCGGGTCGCGCGGGCGTCACAGCTCCTCGCCCGGCTCTTCCTTCAGCAGGCGGCGTTCCACCAGCCACGGGTTGATCTCCAGCGCGGCGCGCAGCGCGGCCTGCCCCTCGTCGTCACGGCCCAGGGCGATCAGCGTCAGCGCCCGCCCCGACAGCGCCCCGACGTGGCGCGGGTTCAGTTCCAGCGCCCGGTCCAGATCGGGCAGCGCGGCGGCATAATCCTGACGGATGAAGTTGACGAAGGCCCGCTGGTTGTAGCCCTCCGCGTAGAACGGGCAGTAGCTCACCAGCGCATCGAACCGCTTCAGCGCGCGCACCATGTCGAAACTGGCCCGCGCGCGCATCCCCTCGTCCAGCATCTCCTGGCTCGGCTCGTCGGGCGCGTTGTCCCACAGCAGCCACATCCGGTTGGTGATCCCGCGCGCCGTCATCTCGTCGGGCGCCTGCAGCAGTTCCTCGTAAAGGGGGTCGATCTCTGCCGAGATGTCCGGCGCCTCAGGGCAGCCGTCGGCCAGCACGGGCGCGGCGGCGAGGCTCATGACAAGTGCAAGTCTCATGACGAAAGAGTGCCAGATCGACACCCTTAATCAAGTCACATCCGTGACAGCCTCGTCCTTGATCGCCTCCATCGCCACGAAGGTGGAGGTCGAGGCAACCCCCGGCAGGACCGAGACCTTCTCGGCCAGCACCTGCCGGTAACTGGGCATGTCGGCGGTGCGCACCTTCAGCAGGTAGTCAAAATTCCCGGCGATCAGGTGCGCCTGCTCGATCTCGGGGATGCGGGCGATCGCCGCGTTGAACTTCGCCAGCGTCGCCTCGCGCGTGTCGATCATCCGCACCTCGACAAAGGCCACATGCGCCAGTCCCAGCCGGATCGGGTCCAGAAGTGCGCGGTAGCCCTGTATGACACCCGTCTCTTCCAGCTTCTTCAGGCGCGCCTGCACCGGGCTTTTCGACAGGCCGACCCGGCGGGCCAGCTCGGTCACGGAAATCCGCGCTTCGGCCGCGAGCTCCCGCAGGATCGCCCGGTCGAAACGATCCATTTCCCCAAATTCTTTCTGCACTTCATTCTGCACTGGATGTGCCCCTTTTTTCAGTCCGAACGGTGTGCGCTCGTGCCTTCAACAGTCGGATCACCTGCAATCCCACCCGTATACTAGCCCCAACTTTGCTTTGAGGCATGACATGAATCACCCAGACCTGCGCACCCGCATCGATACGCTCACCTACGCATCGGAACAGACCGCGCTGGAGGCGCTGCGCGAGCGCGCCGAACTTTCCGCAGCCGACCGCACCGCCATCTCGCGCGATGCGGCGAAACTGGTGCGCGACATCCGGTCCAGCACCCGTCCCGGCCTGATGGAGGTCTTCCTCGCCGAATACGGCCTGTCGACCGAAGAGGGTGTCGCGTTGATGTGCCTCGCCGAGGCGCTGCTGCGCGTGCCCGACGCCGAAACCGTCGACGCGCTGATCGAGGACAAGATCGCGCCCTCCGACTGGTCCAAGCACATGGGCCACTCGACCTCGCCGCTGGTCAACGCCTCCACATGGGCGCTGGCGCTGACCGGCCGGGTGCTCGACGACGAGGTCCATCCCGGCCCCGTCGGCCACCTGCGCAACGCCATCCGCCGCCTGGGCGAGCCGGTGATCCGCACCGCCGTCGGCCGCGCCATGAAGGAGATGGGCAGCCAGTTCGTGCTGGGCGAAACCATCGAGGCGGCGATGAAGCGCGGCTCGAAGATGGAAGCCAAGGGCTACACCTATTCCTACGACATGCTGGGCGAGGCCGCCCGGACGGAGAAGGACGCCTCTCGCTACCACCTCGCCTATTCGAAGGCGATCTCGGCCATTTCCAACGCCGCCACCCACGGGGACATCCGCAAGAACCCCGGCATCTCGGTCAAGCTCTCGGCGCTGCACCCGCGCTACGACGAGCTTCAGGCCGACACCGCGCTGAACACGCTGGTGCCCCGGCTGACGGCGCTCTGCGGTCTGGCGAAAAGCGCGGGCATCGGCCTGAACATCGACGCGGAAGAGGCCGACCGCCTGTCGCTCTCGCTCGACGTGATCGAACAGACCCTCAGCCAGCCCGCGCTGAAGGGCTGGGACGGCTTCGGCGTCGTCGTGCAGGCCTACGGCCAGCGCGCCGGCGCGGTGATCGACTGGCTGCACGGGCTGGCCGAGCGGCTGAACCGCAAGATCATGGTCCGCCTCGTGAAGGGCGCCTACTGGGATTCGGAGATCAAGAAGGCGCAGGTCATGGGCCTCGACGCCTTCCCGGTCTTCACCTCGAAGGCCGCGACCGATGTCTCCTACATCGCCAACGCCCGCCGCCTTCTGGGCTACACCGACCGCATCTACCCGCAATTCGCCACCCACAACGCCCACACCGCCGCCGCCATCCTGCACATGGCCGGTGACATGAAGGTGTCGAAGGAGGCCTTCGAATTCCAGCGCCTGCACGGCATGGGCGAGACGCTGCACGCTCTCGTCAAGGAACAGAACGGCACCGGCTGCCGGATCTACGCCCCCGTGGGCGCGCACCGCGACCTCTTGGCCTACCTCGTCCGCCGCCTGCTTGAGAACGGCGCGAACTCCTCCTTCGTGAACCAGATCGTCGACGAGGACGTGCCGCCGGAAACCGTCGCCGCCGACCCGTTCGAGGCGGTGCAGACCAACACCCTGCCGACCGGGCGCGACCTCTTCCCCGGGCGCGAGAACTCCAGGGGGTTCGACCTCCGGCACCGGCCGACCATGGCGCGCATCGACGCCGCCCGCGACGCCTTTGCCACCCACCGCTGGAAGGGCACGCCGCTTGTCGCCTGCGACGCCGCCGCCGGTCCGCGTGAAGAACGGGCGAACCCCGCGATCCCCTCCGACATCGTGGGCTCCGTCACCTGGGCCACCGCCGAACAGGCCACCGCCGCCGCCGCTGCCGCGCAGCCCTGGGACGCCCCCGCGGCAGAGCGTGCGCGCATCCTGAACGCCGCCGCCGACCTCTACGAAGCGCACTTCGGCGAACTCTTCGCCCTGCTGCACCGCGAGGCCGGCAAGACGCTGCTGGACGCCGTGGCCGAACTGCGCGAGGCGGTCGACTTCCTGCGCTACTACGCCACCCAGGCCGAGGGCGGCGCACCGCGCGGCACCTTCGCCTGCATCTCGCCGTGGAACTTCCCGCTGGCGATCTTCACCGGGCAGCTCTCTGCCGCGCTGGCCGCCGGGAACGCCGTTCTGGCCAAACCGGCCGAACAGACGCCGCTGGTCGCATGGCGCGCCACCCAGCTCCTGCACGAGGCCGGCGTGCCCGCGACCGCCCTGCAACTCCTGCCCGGCGCGGGCGACGTGGGCGCCGCGCTCACCTCCTGCCCGGACGTGGACGGCGTGGCCTTCACCGGCTCGACCGAGACCGCGCAGGCCATTCACCGCGCCATGGCCGAGAACCTCGCCCCCGGCGCGCCGCTGATCGCCGAGACCGGCGGCCTGAACGCGATGATCGTCGACTCCACCGCGCTGCCGGAACAGGCCGTCGCCGCCATCGTCGAATCCGCCTTCCAGTCTGCCGGTCAGCGCTGCTCTGCCCTGCGCTGCCTCTACGTGCAGGAGGACATCGCCGAGGACTTCCTCAGGATGCTCACCGGCGCGATGGACGTGCTGGTGATGGGCAACCCCTGGGACCCGGCCACCGACGCGGGCCCGGTCATCGACGAGGAGGCCGCCGAGGGCATCCGCAGCTACGTCGCAAAGGCCCGCAGGGAAGGCCGCGTGCTGAAGGAGCTCGACGCGCCCGCGCCCGGCCACTTCGTCGCCCCCGCCCTGCTGCGCGTGCCGGGCATCAAGGCGATGGAGCGCGAGATCTTCGGCCCGGTCCTGCACGTCGCCACCTTCGGCTCGGAGGAGCTGGACCGCGTGATCGCCGACATCAACGCCACCGGCTACGGGCTGACCTTCGGCCTGATGACCCGGATCGACGACCGCGTGCAGCACGTGACCGAGGCGGTCCACGCCGGCAACATCTACGTCAACCGCAACCAGATCGGCGCCATCGTGGGCAGCCAGCCCTTCGGCGGCGAAGGGCTCTCCGGCACCGGCCCCAAGGCGGGCGGCCCGCACTACCTCGCCCGCTTCCGCGCCCAACCTGCCGAGTCCCCCGCCGAGACGCAGGAGGCGAAGGCCCCCGGCAGCGCGCTCCCCGCGACGGAGGCCGGCCTCGCCCAGAGCCTGACCCGCGCCACGGTCGAGGCAACGCCGGTGCCGCACCGCACGGTCCTGCCCGGCCCCACGGGCGAAGCCAACCAGCTCACATGTCTGCCGCGCCCGCCGGTCCTTTGCCTCGGTCCCGGCCACAAGGCGGCAGAGGCGCAGGCCCAGGCGATCCGCGCCCTGGGCGGCATCGCCCACCCGGTGACGGGCAAGGTGGCGCCGGACCTGCTGGCCACGCTCGAGGGCTTCTCCGGCGCGCTGTGGTGGGGCGACGAGAGCACCGCCCGCGCCTTCCGCAAGGCGCTGGCCACGCGCAAGGGCCCGATCCTGCCGCTGATCACCGGGATGCCCGACGCCGCCCACGCGCTGACGGAGCGCCACGTCTGCGTCGACACCACGGCGGCAGGCGGCAACACCGCCCTGCTGGCCGGCCACGCCTGATCCGGAAACACACCGCCCCGCCCTGCGCAGCATGCCGTAGGGCGGGGCTCCGCGCCGCCTGACCGTCACTATGGGGCGCGCGGGCGGCGCCCTACCAAAACGCGCAAGTCCCCTGACCACACCGCGATGACCAAAGGACGGCGCGGCCCCCGCACAGGCCAGAGCGGAACGTCCCGTAGGGCGGGGCTCTGCGCCGCCCTCCCGCGCGCACCAGGCCGCATCGGTGACGCCCTCCCCGACCGCCTCCTCTGGACGCCGCCCCGCGCCGGGAATACGGTCCGGGCATGTTCCCGATCCGCGATCACAACCCTTCGGGCCGGACGCCCTTCGTCACCTACACGCTGATCGCGATCAACTCGGTCGTGTTCCTGATGACGCTCGACGCGATCAACGACCTGAACTTCCTCGCCACATACTCGCTGGTCCCGCGCTTCCTGTCCGAGGGCTTCGGCTATCAGGGACTCGTCACCTCGATGTTCCTGCACGGCGGCTGGATGCACATCATCGGCAACATGCTCTACCTCTACATCTTCGGCGACAACCTCGAGGACCGCATGGGCCATGTGGCCTTCCTGCTGTTCTACCTCGCCGCGGGGCTGGGCGCCGGGCTGATCCACTACGCCTCCGCCCCCTATTCCAACGTGCCGACCGTGGGCGCGTCGGGCGCCATCGCGGGCGTCATGGGCGGCTACCTGCTACTCTTCCCGCGCGCCCGGGTCGACATCCTGATCTTCATCGTCATCATCATCAAGGTGATCCCGATCCCGGCCTGGGTCGCGCTCTGCTTGTGGTTCGTCATGCAGCTCTTCGGCGGCGTGGGCACCAGCGCCGACGAGGGCGGTGTCGCCTACTGGGCGCACATCGGCGGCTTTGTCATCGGCCTCGTGCTGACCCTGCCGGTCTTCCTGAAACTGGGCGGCCCGCGCTTCTGGCGCATGCACCACGGCCACCCGCCCCACCCGGAGGCCCGCACCCGCTGGAAGCCGGGTTCTTCCGTCACCCGAGTCCCGAGGATCCGACGCAAATGACCGACCCCGTGAAAGCCACCTGCCACTGCGGCGCCGTGGAACTCTCCGTGACCCTGACAGACGGGTTCGAAACCCGCCGCCGCTGCGACTGCTCCTTCTGCCGCCGCCGTCAGTGCGCCGCAGTCTCTGCCCCCTTGGGCGGAGTCGAGGTGGTGAAAGGCGCCGACAACCTGACGGAATACAGCTTCAACACGCACACGGCGCGGCACTACTTCTGCAAGACCTGCGGCATCTACATGTACCACCGGCGCCGGTCGAACCCGAACGAGTACGGCGTGAACCTCTACTGCATTGAAGGGACGGAGCCGAAGGACTTCGAGCCGGTCCACTGGAACGACGGCGTCAACCACCCCTCCGACCGCGCCACGTAAGCGGCAGACCGCGGCGCGCCACGGCAGGCCGGGTCACATGTCCCGGCCGTCCTCCGCGGGCGCCTCTTCCTCCACCGGGCCGGGCGGCTCAGGCTCTTCCGTCACCACGTCGGCCGTGAACGGCGGGTCATTGTCCCCGTTGTCCCGTGGCGGAGGCGGCTGCGGCGGCCCTTCGGGATTGTCGAGATAGTCGCGGATGACCTGTTCGCAGTCGCTGGGCTTCTCGCCGCAGCTGACCTTGGGCCGCCCCGGCAGATCGACGTAATACCACGTCTTGTGCTTGTACAACTTGCTGAAGGTGACGGTGTAGCGCACGCCGTCGATCTCGATCTCGCCGGCCGTGCCCACCTCCGGCTCGCAGCCCGCAGCCAGCAGGCAGGCCAGCATCCCGGCCATGAAAAAACTGAAACCGCGCAACGTCATGACAGGTCAATCTCCTATGCGCACAGGAATTGAAGGAGCGTAGGGCCGCCCTGAAATTGCGGCAAGCGATTCTGTTGACCCTGCGTAATGCGGGCTGATGCCCGGAGGTGTCGACTTCGCGAAAGGCCTTGGCAGCCGCGCGACCGCCAGACCTGTTCTCCCCTGCGCTGCCCTGTCTGCGGTATCCGCCGTTCCGCGCACCAACCTGCCCAATGTGAGTGGGGCAGACCGCACAGGTCCAGCCTCAGCCGCCCCTCAGGCAGCCGACTGGCCGAACACCCGCCCCGGAAACTTCTTGCCGCAAGGGAAAGTTGCGGCAACACTGGGCCATCTGGCGTGGGTTGTCGTGGCTGACACACGCGCCGGCCCCCGCGGCGCGACGCCGCGAACCGGACACGACCCTTGCCACGGACGGAGAAGACACATGCCCCTGATGCCCTTTGCCCAAGCGCGCGAAACCCTGCTGTCCACCAACTGGGAAATGAAAACGGGCGGAGGTTACACCAACCTGTACTCGAGCACGCGGGCTTCGGCCGATTCACCGGACGGCTATCCGCACATCCACATCAAGTACGATGCCACGCAATTCAAGTATATCGGCGTCACCTACGGAGCGATCGCCAGCATCTTCAACGTCGATCTGGTTGTCGACGGGGTGCTGAAAAACGTCAATCTCTCGACGGTCGAGCTCGAACTGAGCCACGTCAAATCCGCCACGCAGCAACAGCGCGACATGCTCAAGCACGTGCTGTTCTACATCCCGGCGAAAAAGGCACCGACAAAGAACCTCTCCGTCAATGCCAGCCCCGGAGACTGGCCGACCCTCGGATGACCGCCGTGACCGGGCGGGTCACTCCGCCCGCAGGATCTTTGCGAAGGTGGTGAAGATCTCGTTGTTGGCGCAGAGGATCGCGCCCGACTCGAGCGGCTCCTGGTCCGCGCGCACGCCCTCCACAAGGGCGCCCGCCTCCTTGGCCAGCAGGTAACCCGCGGCGATGTCCCAAATCTGCACCTCGCGCTCCCAGTAGCCGTCGTAGCGGCCCGCCGCCACATAGGCGAGGTCGAGCGACGCGGCACCGAAGCGGCGCACACCCGCGCATTCCGGCATCAGCCGCGCGAGGTCCTTCATCGTGGCAGGCAGGGTCCGCTTGGTGCCGAAGGGCACGCCCGTTGCGAACAGCGCCTCCACCATGCGGCGGCGGCCCGAGACGCGCAGCCGTTTGCTGTCGTTCAGCCAGGCGCCCGCGCCGCGCTCCGCATAGAACATCTCGTCCTTGGCGGCGTCGAAGACCACGGCGGACACGATCTGGCCCTTGTGCTCCAGCGCGATGGAGATCGCCCAGTGCGGCAGGCCGTGCAGGAAGTTCGTCGTGCCGTCCAGCGGGTCGACGATCCAGCGGCGCGTCGGGTCCTGCCCCGGCTCCTCGCCACCCTCCTCGGCCAGCCAGCCGTAGGTCGGGCGCGCGCCCATCAGCTCTTCCTTGAGGATGCGCTCCGCCTCGATGTCGGCCTTCGAGACGAAGTCCCCGGCGCCCTTCATCGACACCTGCAGGTTCTCCACCTCGCGGAAGTCCTTCACGAGCGACCGTCCCGCCTTGCGCGCGGCCTTCATCATGATGTTGAGATTCGCGCTGCCCTGCATGGGTCGGCCTCCGGCGTTCGCACAAAAGAAATCAGGCCGCGGCTATACGCGGCCTGACACGCAATGCCAAGGGTCCTTGCGGATCAGCGGTAAACCACACCCTTGTCGCCCGGCACGGCGACGCCCTTCACGCCCACCGGCGCATAGGTGCGCGGCGACGGCTTGCGGTAGACCTTGCCCGGACGGTCGACGTAGGGACCGGCGTTCGGGGTGCCGCAGCAGATCACGCCGCCGACCGACACCGGCTGAAGACCGGCGGGGCAGTAGTTCGGCGCGTTGTAGGTGTGGACCAGCATGTTGGAATTGGGGTTGTTGGTCGGATCCCCCATATACATGTCGCCCCAGGCAAAGGCAGCGGTGCCCGAAAGCGCAAATGCGGCAGCCGCCGCGAGAATGAGTTTCATAATGTCCCCCTTGGTGACGTCGGAATGGTGACTCGCAGAATTCCCCAGAGAAGGCTAGCAATCCCTGTGGGCAAGTCAATTTTTTACTGTCTTGTCGGTGGAAACGCCGGGAATTGTTTCCTGTATCGAACCAGTTCGATTGCAACGGCATCCCGGCCGCAAGTCGCCTCCGAAACCGAATGACGACCAAAGGCGGCAACCCCGACTTTCAGGCCAGCCGAAGACGGTCCCGCGCGGGCGGGCAATAATAAGCGGGCAGATCGTTTCCGAACCGGCATCACCTGGCGGGCATCGCATGCCCCCGGGACGCCCCCGTCAGTCCTCGCTCAGCAGCAGCGCGCGCACCGCTTCGGGTGCCAGCGGGAACAAGGGTCGCTGAAGGGTGGGAAGACCCGGTGCCAGTGTTTCGGCACGTTTTGAAAGGTCGATTGGCATGGCTGCCACTTAGAGCATGAATTGTGGCAGGAAAAGGGCACCCGCCGTCCGGCGCACCGCCATTCCGGCGAAAGACCGCCGAAATGAACGCGATACGGGCGGATTGATCAGGTTTTCATCACCCGGTCCGCCTTCTTTCGGACAAGAACGCTGCGCAGGTCGTGCATCGCCAGCAACAGCGCATCCGTCACCTCTTCGAGCTGGTCGTCGCTGGCCTTCGACTGCACCCATTGCGTCGTGGTGTTCAGGTAGTCGACGCAGCGGTGGATGTCGTCGATGTCGCGCATCGCCAGCAGCGCCTTGCGCGACGCCATCCAGCGGCGCATCTCGGCCAGGTCGTCCTCCGACAGGGTGGCGTCGCCGTGCGGCTTGATCTCGTTGCGGTTCAGGTTCAGCACCGCGATCTGGTCCATCTCGATCCGGCGCTGGCGGTTCTCGGTATCGACGCGGAACACGGCCGCACCGTTGTCGCGCACCCGGTAGTAGAAGGCGGGAAGATCGGCCATCAGTTGCCCTCCCCGTCTTTCAACCCCTCGCAGAACCGGCGAATTCGCACGCAAGCCTCGGTCAGCATCTCGTCCGAAGCGGCATAGCTGACGCGGAAATAGGGGCTGAGCCCGAAGGCCGACCCGAAGACGACGGCGACGCCCTCCTCTTCCAGGAGCGCGGTGCAGAACGCTTCGTCGTCGGCGATCGGCGTCCCGGCCTTCGACACCTTGCCGATGCACTCCGCGACCGAGGGGTAGACGTAGAACGCCCCTTCAGGCACCGCGCAGGTGATCCCCGGGCAGGCGTTCAGCCCCTCGACCACAAGATCGCGCCGCCGCTTGAACGCCGCCGACCGCTCCGCAAGGAAGTCCTGCGGGCCGTTCAGCGCCTCCACTGCGGCCCACTGGCTGATCGAACAGGGGTTGGTCGTCGACTGCCCCTGGATCTTGCGCATGGCGGCGATCAGGTGTTCCGGCCCGCCGGCATAACCGATCCGCCAGCCGGTCATCGCATAGGCCTTCGACACGCCGTTGCAGGTCAGCGTCCGGTCATAGAGACCCGGCTCCACCTGTGCGGGGGTGACGAACTCGAACCCGTCGTAGGCCAGGTGTTCGTACATGTCGTCGGTCATCACCCAGACATGGGGATGGCGCATCAGCACATCGGTCAACGCCTTCAGCTCGTCCCGCGTATAGCCCGCGCCCGTGGGGTTCGACGGCGAGTTGAAGATGAACCACTTGGTCTTCGGCGTGATCGCGGCCTCCAGCGCCTCAGGCGTGATCTTGAAGCCAAGCTGCCGCTCGCCCTCCACGATCACCGGCTCGCCGCCCCCCAGCCGCACGATGTCGGGATAGCTGACCCAGAAGGGCGCGGGGATCACCACCTCGTCGCCCGGGTTCAGCGTCGCCATCAGCGCGTTGTAAAGCACCTGCTTGCCGCCCGTCGACACGCTGATCTGCGCCGGCGTGTACTCCAGCCCGTTTTCGCGGCGGAACTTGGCGCAGACCGCCTCCTTCAGCTCCGGTATCCCGTCCGGTGCGGTGTATTTCGTTTTCCCCGCCTCGATTGCCGCAATCGCGGCAGCCTTGATGTTGTCCGGCGTGTCAAAGTCCGGCTCGCCGGCGCCGAGGCTGATGATGTCGCGGCCCTGCGCCTTCAGGTCTCGGGCCAGTTGCGTCACGGCAACCGTCGGAGAGGGTTTTACCCTCGAAAGCGTCTCGGACAGGAAAGGCATGGGGAACTCGTCGGTTTGTCTTTGGGAACGGGGTATCATAGGGTTCACTCATACCCCGATCAGGCGGTTGCGCAAGGGAGCTTACACATGCAGGACACGGACTGGTACGGCCCGGATGTCGCCACTCTGGGCGACAGGCTGGCGGCCGCCCGCGAGGCACAGGGCATGTCTCAGGAGACGCTGGCCAAGAATCTCGGGGTCAAGCTGAACACGCTGGAAAAGTGGGAAGACGACATGTCCGAACCCCGCGCCAACAAGCTCAGCATGATGGCGGGCATCCTGAACGTGTCGATGGTCTGGCTGATCACCGGAGAGGGCGAAGGCGTCGGCAACCCGGAAGACGAGACGCCGCTCAGCGCCGACCTCTCCGAGATCCTGTCCGAGATGCGCACGCTGCGGATGCAGATCAAGGCGCGCACCGACAAGCTCGGCCAGCTCGAAAAGCGCCTGCGCCAGGCGCTGAAGGAGTCGGCGCTGTGACCGAACAGGCGACCCGCGAACCGCACGACATCCGCCTGAAACGGCTGACCATGCGCTCCATGCGGCGCGGCACGAAGGAGATGGACATCCTCCTGATGCGTTTCGCCGAGGCGCGCCTGGCGACGATGGAGCCCGAGGCCCTCGACGCCTACGAGGCGCTGCTCGACGAGAACGACCAGGACCTCTACCAGTGGATCTCCGGCCAGCGTCCCGCCCCTGCGGCCCACGCCCCCCTCGTCGCCGAGATCGCAAGCGTCGCCGGGAACGGCTGACCCCCTGCGGGGCCGGGCACATCGCGCCGGCCCACTCGCTTGCCCTCAAAGGCGGACGGCAAAGCCCGCCGGGCCTCAGGCCACCATCGCCCGGATGCTCCAGAAGATCACCATCGACAAGAGCGCCGCCGCCGGGACCGTCACGATCCAGGCCGCCGCGATGGTCATGAAGTGCGCCCGCCGCACCAGCTTCCGCCGCCGCCGTTCCTCGGGCGAATAGCGCGCGCGTTCCGGCATCGCCATGCGCGCCTTGCGCAGCCGCCGCTCCGCGTCCCACTCGCGGAAGAACCCCACGCCGAACACCGCGCCCACCGCGATGTGGGTCGAACTGACCGGCAGCCCCAGCCAGCTTGCCACGATCACCGTGATCGCCGCCGACAGCGCCACGCAGTAGGCGCGCATCGGGTTCAGCTTGGTAATCTCCGACCCGACGATCCGGATCAGCCGCGGCCCGAACAGGAACAGCCCGAACGAGATCCCGAAGGCGCCGATCAGCATGACCCAGAACGGGATGCCGAAGCCTTCGGTGAAATGGCCGGACCGCGCCGCCTCGACGATGGCGGCCAGCGGACCGACCGCGTTGGCCACGTCGTTGGCGCCATGCGCAAAGGACAGCAGCGCCGCCGACACGATCAGCGGCACGCCAAACAGCACCTTGAGCGACTTGTTGCGGTTCTCCAGCCCCTCGGACTGGCGGCGCACCACCGGGATCATCACCAGCCAGATCAGTGCCCCCATCGCCAGCCCCAGCAACAGCGCCGTGGGCAGGCCTATCTCCACAAGGTGCTTCAGCCCCTTCATGGCGAGGTAGGCGGCAAAGGCCCCCGCCATGATCCCCACCAGCACCGGCACCCAAAGCCGGGCCGCGGCGATCTTGTCCTCACGGTAGATGATGCGCGACTTGATGAACCACAGGCACCCGGCGGCGATCAGACCGCCCATCAGCGGCGAGATCACCCAGCTTGCCGCGATCATCCCCATGGTGCCCCAGCCCACCGCGCCGAAACCCGCCGCGGCGATGCCCGCGCCCATCACCCCGCCGACCACCGAATGCGTGGTCGAGACCGGCGCGCCGATCCACGTGGCCAGGTTCACCCACAGCGCCGACGACAGCAGCGCCGCCATCATCGCCCAGATGAACACGTCGACCGAGCCCATGCTCGTCGGCGCGATGATCCCCTTGGCGATGGTCGACACCACGTCGCCGCCCGCCAGGAGCGCGCCCGCGCTCTCGAACACCGCGGCGATGGCGATGGCGCCGCCCATGGTCAGGGCATTGGCGCCCACCGCCGGTCCCATGTTGTTGGCAACGTCGTTCGCGCCGATGTTCAGCGCCATGTAGGCACCAAAGACCGAGGCGATGACAATCGTCACCGCATGGCCCGACCCGCCGAACAGCAGCGCCGCCAGAAGCGCGGCAAAGACCACGAAGACCAGCGCGATGCCGATCCCCGCCACGGGTTTCGCCACGTAGGCGGTGGCGAGTTCCAGCATCTGGACGCGGCCAAGGTCGCGGTCCAGCGTCTCAAGGTGCTTCGGGTGATGATCGTTCCCAGCCAAGTGCCGCCCCTCCCGTCGGGTCTTTCGCACCGGTCCGGCGCGCAATTCGGGGGTGTTTATGGGGTCGGGACGCCGAATTCAATCGGCCGGGGGCTTTCAGCGCAGAACGGGCGCCTCGGCGCGGAAATCACGCAGCAGGTCCTTCAGGCCCGGCTCGTTCACCATGTCGGCGGCTTCTTCCGGGTTGACCCAGACCCTCCGGCGCTGCGTGACCTCCGGGTAGTCGTCCAGCAGTTCCGCAACCTCTACCGCATAGACCAGCGTGCGGACCGGGATGCTCCAGTCGCCGGGCAGCGTCTTGCCGTAGACGAATTCGCCCAAGGGCGACTTCGATGCGCGGCCGGCGCGCACGCCCGCCTCTTCCCAGGCCTCGCGCATGGCAGAGCCAGCCGAGTCCAGTCCCTTGATCGGCCATCCCTTCGGCAGGACCCATCGTCCGGTGTCGCGGCTGGTGATCAGCAGGATCTGCGTGCGGTCCCCGTGCCCACGGTAACAAAGCGCCGCGAACTGAAGACGTTCGGGACGTTTGTAGAGTGGAGCGACATAGTCGCCCCAGAAGTGCCGGAACTGCTCTATCACGCGAAAGGGTCGCCTGTTTTTTCTCAAGTGACCGTTTCTAGCGCCTTTTTCCACAAAATGCAAATCCGCCCCCGGAAGGCGGCGCTGCGGCGTCGGCACAATGCCTATTAACCAAGCCACGAATATCGCTCGAATTTTCCGGGGTTTCACGACTGTTTAACCCGATATTTGCGTTTTTCCCGGAAAGCTGCCGTCAATCATAACAGGCGGAGAAAATCTATGAGCATACATTCGTCCATGGACAAGGGCCCCCAGCAGGGCTTCATGGCGAGCTACCTCGATGCGCTGAGCCTGGTGGAACGTCTCCACCGGCTGCTTCTGGACGTCATCAAGGATGAGTTCGAACGACTTGGGATCATCGACGTGAACGCGGTGCAGGCGCTACTGCTGTTCAACATCGGTGAAAACGAGGTGACGGCAGGCGAGCTGAAGACCCGCGGCTATTACCAGGGCTCCAACGTCAGCTACAACCTCAAGAAACTGGTGGAGATGGGCTACATGCACCACCAGCGGTGCGAGATCGACCGCCGCTCGGTGCGCGTCCGTCTCACCCAGCGCGGGCGGGAAATCCGGAACATCGTGTCCGAACTCTTTGCCCGCCACGCCGAGGGCCTCCAGACGAAGGCGGTCATCTCTATCGACGGCATGGACGAGATCACCTCGGCCCTGCGGCGTGTCGAACGCTACTGGACGGATCAGATCCGCTACATCTACTGAGCCCGCGCCCCGACGCGCCCCGGCCAGAACGGCCAGGCTCATCCCTTTCGGCAACCGCCCTCCGGACGCAGCGCACCAGCGCCCCTCCGACAACCGATGCCACGGTCGAAATGGCCCCTCCCGACAGTTCAGGACAAGACGCGCGCGCCCTATGAAGGCGCTTTTTCCTTGCGTTTCATGGCCATGCCGAATGCGTCGTTCCGTGACTGACGAACGCGCTGCCCGCCCGAGCGGTCTGCCAGTTGCCGCCCCCTACCGGGCCGAAACCACCAGCACCTGCAATTCGCGCTTCAGCTTGCGGACCATGGCCTCCTCGAAATCGGCGAAACCCGCCGCCGTCTCGACGAAGGCGTCGGCGCCCTGCACGACGTAGGCCTCGTAGTAGCCCGCCAGCGCGCCCACGCCGTCCGCCGTGCCCGGCCCGATCACCAGACCGTTGATCGTGATGGCCTCGGGGCGGACGAACTGCGGGCGCGGCCCGGTGTTCGAGGTGCCGTCGCCCGACACGTCCAGCACCTGCCGCCAGCACCCGGGCTGCTGCGCCAGAAGCCCCGCGCCGAACTGCTTGGCCGCGCCGATGGCGGTGGAGGTCTCTCCGCCCACCCGCGCCGTGCCCTCCAGCCGCGCCGCGACCCCCGCCAGCGCGCCCGGCCCGTCCACCGTGGTCCAGGGCACCAGCACCCGCTGCGCCTCCGGCCCGCTCCATTCGTAGACGGCCAGCGCCACCGGCGCCTCGGGCATGGCAAAGAGCGCGCCCTGCACCTCCGGATGCAGCAGCGCCGCCGCAAGCCCGTCCAGTTGCAGCCGGTACTCTGCCCCGTCGACCGAGCCGGACACGTCCAGACCCAGCGCCAGCGCCTGACGGCAGGCCGCCTCCGCCTGAGCGACCCACAGCGAAAGGGCCAGTGCCGCCGCGCCGGCCAGCCTCACCCGGGCCCCTCCTGCCCCGGCCGCGCGGGCTGTTGCAGGCCGCCCACCACGCGGTTCTCGATCTCCCGGTACAGCTTGCGCACCATCGCGCGCTCGTACCCCTCGTACCCCTGCGCGGTCTCGAGGAAGGCATCCGGCCCGTAGAGCACCTCGAACTCGAAATGCTCCACCACGCCCGGATCGGCGCCCAGCACCGCCAGCCCGTTCACCGTCACGCCGTCGAAGGGAAAATGCCGGTAGGCGAGCTGCGGCCCGAAGCCGTCATTCGTCACCCCGTCGCCCGACACGTCGATCACCCGACGTTCGCAGGCGGGGCCGCGCTCAAGCAGACCGGCGCCGAACCCCAGCGCATAGCCCATCGCCGTGGGAAAGCGCGAATAGGACCGCCGGTGCCCGGAGATGCGCGCCGCCACCTCCGCGATGACCCGGGGCGAGTCCAGCAGCACCCAGTCCTGCACCACGACCGACTGCCGCCGCCCGCTCCATTCGTAGACCGCGATCCAGACCGTGGGCTCGCCCGACAGGATCGCCGCCGTCACGTCCTCGGACATCAGCGCCGCCGCCACCCCGTCGCGCTGCAAAGCGTATTCCCGGGCGTCCACCGAGGACGAGACATCCAGTGCCAGCGCAAGCGCCAGCCGACAGGCCTGCGCCTGCCCCGCGGTGATCGCCACCGCGAGGCAGACACAGAGACTGGCGAGAAGCCTCACCAATGCCCGGTGTTCTCCATGCTGGCCCAGGGCTCCTGCGACGGCAGCGGATCGCCCTGCTGCAGAAGCTCGATGGAAACGTTATCCGGCGACCGGACAAAGGCCATGTGCCCGTCACGCGGCGGACGGTTGATCGTCACGCCCGCATCCATCAGCGTCTGGCACATCTCGTAAATGTTCGGCACCGTGTAGGCGAGGTGCCCGAAGTGCCGCGAGTCAGAGGGCAGACCCTCGTCGCCGTCCCAGTTGTAGGTCAGTTCCACGTCCGCGTGGCCGTCCGCCATGTCCGGCGGACACATGAAGACCAGCGTGAAGCGGCCCTTCTCGCTTTCGCTGCGGCGGCGCTCCACGAGGCCCAGCAGCTTGTAGAATTCGATCGACTTGTCCAGGTCTTTCACCCGGACCATCGTGTGCAGATACTTGATGCCCACGTCTTCCTCCTTCGTCCCACCTTCGGGCGCACCGGCACTTTCGCAGAAAACGCGCGCCGCGCCAAAAGATCAGAACACAGATTTCAATCCGAACCGCAGATCCGTACTGCGGTTCTCGTAGAGGTTATAATTGGAGTTCCGGTCGGTGAAGGAAACCCCGACTTCGGGGGCGAAGCCGTAATAGTCGAGCCCGGGCAACAGGAGGTCCACGCCGATCCGGCGCTGCCGGTCCTCCCGTGCGGGTCCGTCGGGCGCCCCGATCCACGGTGCATCGTAGTTGTAGACCCCGTAGTCGAAGCTGAGCGTCGGCAGCACACCCGCGACGGGCCGCGCGAAGGCATAGCTGAGACCGACGCTGCCGTCCTGCCGCCCGACGTTGTAGGCGGCAGAGAACGTCTCGCCCACGCCCATGTCCAGCGTCAGGGCGCCATGCTCGAAGCGTTTCGTCAGCGACAGGCCCGCGTCGCGGCGCTGCGCATCGCCCACCGGGGAATCCAGCCGCTTCACGTCCTCGAACCCGAGCCGCAGGCCAAGGCCCACGGTCGGGCTCAGCCGCTGGTCCAGCCCGAGGTCGAGCCGCGCGATGTCGGCGATGGGCGCGCCGCCCTGCCACTGTCGCCGCAGGCTCAGATGCGCGCGGCCCAGCCGCCCGCCGTCCTTCGCGATGCCCTCCAGCGTCACGGCACCGCCCAGCACCGCGCTGGTGTAATCGCCCGCCTCGGCGCCCGGCACGTCCTTCGCCTCGTCCGACAGGCGCACCGCCGACCCCTGGGCAAAGCCCGAGAACTGCAGGCGCACCCGCGGCGCCAGCGGCTTGATGTAGCGCATCTGCACGCCCGCACCGTAGCGCAGCCCCGACAGCGGCGGCGTCACCTTGACCACGCCGCCCGGAACCGGCGTGTCCTCTGTCGGCGCGTTGTTGAGGTTGTCCGACGGCTGCACGAACAGGTCCATCGCGAACCGCCAGGGCGTGATGCGGCGCACGTGGCGGAAGTCCTCGACCGCGATCTCCTTCAGCCGGTCGTCGGGGGCAAGCTGCATCGCCCGCCGCAGCCAAAGCTGCGCCACACCGTTCTGCCCGGCAAAGCTGCGCATCTGCGCCATCATCATCGCCGAATAGAACCGGTCGCGCGGCGTGTCGGAGGTCTGCCAGGCCACCCGCGCGGTTTCCACCGCCGCCTCGCGCTTGCCAAGCTGCCGCAACGCGCGGGCCTTGATGAACAGCGCCGTCTTGTCCTCCGGCGCCCCCAGCAGCACGCCCTGCGACAGGATCAGAGCGTCCTCGGCACGGCCCGCCATCAGCGCATTGGCCGCGGCCTGCCGGGCCTCGTCGAGCGTGATGCGCAGGGCGTCGGGACGCTCGGTCTGGGCGGTGGCCGGGACGGCCAGAACGCCCGCCGTCAGCAGTACGAACAGCCCCCGGCGCAGCAGGCGGGCCGACCCCGTCATGCGCTCAGCGCTTGGCCTGGAAGACCCCGGTCTCCCGCACCTGGTTGTGGGTCAGGATGATCGGCGAGCCGGTGGAGGTGTCGATGCCCACCGGGCCGGTGCCCTCGACAAAGACGATGCCTGCCACTTCCTCGCCGTTCGGACCGGCGAAAAGGCCCGCCCAGTTGCCGGTGGTCGTCTGTGTGTTCGGCGTGGCGCTGGCGATGTTGGTCGTGTCCTTGTCGACGGAATTCGGGATCTGCAGCGTCGCGTCGGAGGAAGTGATCGTCCAGTCGTCGAAGTTGATCTCTGCCGTGGCGAGCGAGATGAAGTCGCCCACGCCGCCCGCCATCTCCGGCACCTCGACGCCGTTCAGGTCAAAGAACCGCCGGTCCGCGATGATCCCCTCGACCGCGCCCACGTTGTTGAAGTCCTGGATGTCGACCTCGAGCCGCGAGGTGCCCGAGACGTACTGCACCACGGTGTTGGTGCCTTCCTCGACGATGGTCCGCACCGCCGCGTACTCACCCTGGAAGACATAGCTCTGGTTGGCGTTGGGCAGCGATCCGTCGCCGTTCAGGCGCTGCGCCGCCGCACCGCCGAAGCCGTAGCTGACATAGCGGTTGGTGCCCAGGGCGCCGACCTGGCTGTAATCGTCGGGCGAGCGCCGGAAGACCGCGAAGAACTCCGTCGTGGGCGATCCCGCCGTGCCCCGGTCGTTCGCGAAGAAGCCGAAGCTCGACCCGCTGGTGGCGTTGATCCGGGTGGAGGCCGTGGCGTTGCGGCGATAGACGTTGTCGTCCCCGTCGAACGGCACGTTGTCCAGCACCAGCTCGCCCGAGGCGGTGTCGTAGCTCATGCCGCTGACCGTCAGGTCGTCGCTGAACTGCCGCGCGTAGACGTCCGGATCGCTGGGATCGGCTGGCGGCGCCGAGGTGTTGTCATCCGTCGCGCACTCCGCCTCGTCCGAGACAAGAGGCTGGTTGCAGGTCCCCACGCCCACGGAATCCGTGCTGGTCAGGGGGCTGCCGCCGCCGCTGGATGAGCACGCCGCAAGCACACCCGCCAGCGCGAGCGCTGCGAAAATCCGGTACATGATGACTGCCTCAGGTCTTGCCTTTTATTTTGCCGACCAACCTGCGGGACCCCTGTGGAAAAGTCAATCTTCACCGCCCCTTGCCCGCCGGACCCGCGGCAAATGTGCGGCATAATCGTCCCACCCTTGCCCCATTCCAGCGGGACGCACCGCTTTACCCTGCGCGGCACCGGCTATATCTTGCGGCCAACCACGACCCCACCCCCAGAACTGGAGGGATTCCCTTGCACCAGTACCTCGACGCCCTCCGCACTGTCCTCAAGGAAGGCACCGACACCACCGACCGCACCGGCACCGGCACCCGCAGCCACTTCGGCCTGCAGTGCCGCTACCCGCTCGCCGACGGCTTCCCGCTGGTGACCACCAAGAAGCTGCACCTGCGTTCCATCGTGCACGAACTCCTGTGGTTCCTCTCCGGCGACACCAACATCGGCTACCTGAAGGACAACGGCGTCTCGATCTGGGACGAATGGGCAGACGACAACGGCGACCTCGGCCCGGTCTACGGCCACCAGTGGCGCCACTGGCCCTCCCGCAAGGGCGAGATCGACCAGATCGCCACCCTGCTCGACATGATCCGCAACACGCCCGACTCCCGCCGGCTGATCGTCTCCGCCTGGAACCCCACCGACGTGCCCGACATGGCGCTGCCGCCCTGCCACACGCTCTGGCAGGTGCGCATCGCCGGCGGCAAGCTGCACCTCCAGCTTTACCAGCGCAGCGCCGACATGTTCCTCGGCGTGCCGTTCAACATCGCCTCCTACGCGCTGCTCCAGCACATGATCGCCCATGTGACCGGCTACGAACCGGGCGACTTCATCCACACCATGGGCGACGCGCACATCTATTCGAACCACATGGAGCAGGTGGCCCTCCAGCTCTCCCGCACGCCCCGCCCGCTGCCGACCCTGCGCTTCACCCGCGAGGTCACCGACCTCTTCGACTTCCGTTACGAGGATTTCGCCTTCGACAATTACGACCCCGCGCTCGCCATCAAGGCGCCGGTCGCGGTGTAAGGGGGACGCACATGATCACCCTCATCGCCGCCCGCGCCCGGAACGGAGCCATCGGCAAGGACAACCGGATCCCCTGGCACATCCCCGAGGACCTCGCCCTCTTCAAGCGCGAGACGCTCGGAGGCGCCATCGTCATGGGCCGCAGGACGTGGGAATCGCTGCCCTTCAAACCCCTGAAGGACCGCCTGAACATCGTCGTCTCCCGAGACACCACGCTGACCGAGCATGTGGTGTCCAGCGTCGAAGACGCCATCGCCCTGGCGCAGTCCCAAGGCTACTTCCGCATCTACGGCATCGGCGGACAGGGCATCTACGAAGCCCTGCTCCCCCTCGCCCACCGCCTGCTGATCACCGAAGTCGATACGGTTGTGGAGGACGCGGATGCGTTTTTCCCGGCGTTTCATCATTGGCGGCAGACGTCAGAGTGGTCGCCAAACTCAACCAACCAAAATAAGGTGCCAGAAAAATTGAGTTTTTGGGTGAAGGAGTTTCAGAATGCCGTTCAACCTGATCAATGACGGAGACCTACAAAGTGTAAGAAGAACCGTTTTTGCACTTCTTAGCATTCAAGCTTTCCTCTTCGCCACCGATGGCGCTACGATTCTTATCCCAATAATAAGATTCCCCAACAATGCCCCCCGCCTCTCTGGACGAATGGAAGGTTTCAGCCTTCATGCTCATATGCCACCTTTACGCTATTTGGAGAACTCGCGAATTAAACCGAGTAAGCGAAAATGAGTTCAGGAGAACCGCCTCCGAAGAGTTTAACGAAGTCAGCAAGCAGCTGCACGAACACGTAGAAACCTTGAGAGAAGCATCGAACGACTTAAAGGGCCTGAGACACGACGAAAAAAGAAATACGGATTCGACGCATGATATCAAGGAAATCGCACTGATAGCTTCTAAATCCACCGCAAAGTACGCGACCGCCTTCAAAGAAATCGCGAACTCCATGAAAGTCGCCCAAGATGATATTAAGAACTCCATGAATTATCAATCAGACATGGGCAGCGACCATCGTGTGGAAAACCAGATAGACGCCAGCGGCGCGACACCTAAGCAAAAAGAGGCTGCGCTTCGCCTCATTTCCGAAAACAAAAGCACTCTGAGGGCAGTAACGGGAAGACTAAAACTAGCTGAAGAGACATATCCAGACATGATCAAGTTTTCTGAGAGCGCCGCGAAGAAACTCTTAAAAATCACCGAGGACCTGAAAAAGGAAATGCTTTCCTCAGAAAAATTAGCAGCAACTTTGGACAGAAAGCTGCACATAAAAGAAAGAGAGGAAAAGACCAATAGAGCCATTGATCTGACAGAGTCAACAGCGAACCTCCTTCAAAGTTACGCTGAGAAAAATCTAGTGGAAGCTCGTGAAAAACAATTTTATAGAATGAGACGTTTCGACCGCGACATTCCCATGGTCGCGTCAATAGCGGGAATCGCTTTTGCGGTGCTATCACTCTATCAAGCCTACTCAACCCAACTTGCTCCGACGCTCGCCCCTTAAAACCGTAGGGTGCGTGCTCCGCACGCACCATTGTCACGAAGCCGCGCCCGGGACCAAGGCGCACGTGCCGCCTCCATCAGCCACCCACCCGGGCCAGGGCCTTCATCCGGGGCCCCACACCGGCGAAGGCACCCTCCCCACGCGCCAGAACCTCTTGCCGGGCGCCCCTGTCCCCGGCACACTCGCGGCAGACATTTGTCCAGCCCCTTTGCCAGGAAAGCCCGTTTCATGATCCGTGTCCTGACCGCAGCCCTTCTTGCCCTCGCCACAGGGGCCCATGCCGGATGCGCGGTCTGGGACACGCACGATCCCGGCGCCACCGGGCCGGGCAGCCAGCGGGTGATGATCCGCACCGATCTCGAAGACCTCGGGCCGCTCCTCGCGCAGGCCGCCGGCGCCGCCGCGCGGCGGGCAGCGGCGCGGGACCTTGTCTTCGTCGACGTCTTCCTGACCCGCGCGCAGGACATGGTGACGGCCGAGGACCACGGCGAACAGTCGGCCCTCGTCTGGCTGCGCTACAATCCCGGCGGCACGGACCGCATCCGCGGCACCTTCGAGGTCCGCGCCATCGAGGACCCGAAGGGCCTGACCTACAGCCACGGCATGCTCCTGCGCGGCGACGATTACGCGCTGAAGGCGGACATTCCCGAGGGCCGGGTGGACACCGCCGCCGCCGCCCATCCAGACGCCTACACCACCCCCTGCACCGGCGAATGAGCCCCATATCTGCCGAACCCTGCGGATCTCCTGTGTATAGGTAGTGCCCCGGCGCGGCGTTCCCCTTTCGCCGCCCTGCCGCCTCTGCCATACTGCCCCTCAATCAACAGAACAAACCGAGCACGCGTCGAGGGACATACATGGCAGACGATCTCCTCCACTCCGCAGTCGAACCTATTTATGACGCCTCCTCCATCGAGGTGCTGGAAGGGCTGGAACCCGTCCGCAAGCGCCCCGGCATGTACATCGGCGGCACGGACGAACGGGCGCTGCACCACATGGTGGCGGAGATCCTCGACAACTCCATGGACGAGGCGGTCGCCGGCCACGCCAATCGGATCGAGGTCACGCTGCGCGCCGATTACGCCGTGGAGATTCGCGACAACGGCCGTGGCATCCCCATCGACCCGCACCCCAAGTTCCCCGGCAAGTCCGCGCTCGAGGTCATCCTCTGCACGCTGCATGCCGGCGGCAAGTTCTCCGGCGACGCCTACGAGACCTCCGGCGGCCTGCACGGCGTCGGCGCCTCGGTGGTCAACGCCCTGTCGGATTCGATGGTCGTGCAGGTGGCCAAGAACAAGGAGCTCTACGAACAGCGCTTCTCCCGCGGGATCCCGCTCGGCCCGGTCGAGAAGGTCGGCGCCGCCCCCAACCGCCGCGGCACCACCACCACCTTCCACGCCGACGAGGAGATCTTCGGCCACCACCGCTTCAAACCCGCCCGCATGTTCAAGATGGTCCGATCCAAGGCCTATCTCTT
This sequence comes from Sagittula sp., assembly GCF_052825245.1. Taxonomy (NCBI): domain Bacteria; kingdom Pseudomonadati; phylum Pseudomonadota; class Alphaproteobacteria; order Rhodobacterales; family Roseobacteraceae; genus Sagittula; species Sagittula sp. The sequence continues at coordinate 138,589 of NZ_JBRBWD010000036.1, read as the reverse complement.
CTCGGGCGTGGAAATCCGCTGGAAGTCGGAGATCGACGACAAGGAAACCCCGACGGAGGCGACCTTCCACTTCCCCGGCGGCCTCTCCGACTACCTGACCGAAACGCTGGGCGCCGCCAGCACCTACGCCGACGCGCCCTTCGGCGGGGTGGTCGACTTCCGCGAACGCTTCCAGGTGCCGGGCAAGGTCGAATGGGCGATCAACTGGACGCCCTCCCGCGACGGCTTCATCCAGTCCTACTGCAACACCGTCCCCACGCCCGAGGGCGGCACCCACGAGGCCGGCTTCTGGGCCGCGATCCTCAAGGGCATCCGCGCCTACGGCGAGCTGGTCAACAACAAGAAGGCCGCGCAGATCACCCGCGACGACCTGATGACCGGCGGCTGCGCGCTGGTCTCCTGCTTCATCCGCGAACCGGAGTTCGTCGGCCAGACCAAGGACCGCCTCGCCACGACCGAGGCGCAGCGCCTCGTGGAAAACGCCGTCCGCGACCACTTCGACAACTGGCTCGCCTCCGACACGAAGTCCGCAGGCGCCATCCTCGACTTCCTCGTCCTGAGGGCAGAGGAACGCCTCCGCCGCCGGCAGGAGAAGGAGACCGCCCGCAAGTCCGCCACCAAGAAGCTGCGCCTGCCGGGCAAGCTGACCGACTGCACCGCCAAGTCCCGCGAGGGGACAGAGATCTTCATCGTCGAGGGCGACTCGGCCGGCGGCTCCGCCAAGGGCGCCCGCAGCCGCGAAACCCAGGCCCTTCTGCCGCTGAAGGGCAAGATCCTGAACGTGCTCGGCGCCGCCTCCAACAAGCTGACCTCGAACGCCGAGATCCGCGACCTCTGCGAAGCGCTCGGCGTGTCCCTCGGGACGAAGTTCAACATCGACGACCTGCGTTACGAAAAGGTTATCATCATGACGGACGCCGACGTGGACGGCGCCCATATTGCCTCGCTTTTGATGACATTCTTCTTCACCCAGATGCGCCCGCTGATCGACCAGGGCCACCTCTACCTCGCCTGCCCGCCGCTCTACCGGCTGACCCAGGGGGCGAAGCGGCTTTACGTGGCCGACGACGCCTCGAAAGAGGCCGCGCTGGCCAAGGGTCTGGGCGGAAAGGGAAAGATCGACGTGCAGCGGTTCAAGGGCCTGGGCGAGATGGACGCCAAGGACCTGAAGGAAACCACGATGGACCCCAACACCCGGACCCTGATCCGCGTGACCATCGACGAGGACGAACCGGGCGAAACCGGCGACCTGGTGGAGCGCCTGATGGGCAAGAAACCGGAACTGCGCTTCCAGTACATCCAGGAAAACGCGCGGTTTGCGGTGGAGCTGGACGTTTGAGTGACGAGTTGACGGGCGAACAGCCGCAATCCACCAGCCTGATAAAGCGTATCATTCGCGGCGCGGCGATCGGCGCAGCCATTTTCGCCATTCTTGCGGTCTCGACACTGCTTTTGACCGCCGGAAAAATCGACGGCGCGATGCCGTCTCAGGAGCAGTATCTGTCCGCTTTTCCAGACCGCGACTACGGCCAGTACGTCATGCGATCCGTAATGCGTCTCATGCCCGAGGCCTTGGTGGTCGGCGCCGTGATCGGAGCAGCCTATCAGCTTATCAGGTGGGCTTTTTCTCGCTGACGAGAGCCGCGCCCGGCACCCGAGCACAGACCAAACACCAGCCCCCCTACGCATCCGCGATTCGGCGCCGCATCGGAGAGGTTAACAACCGGCCGTTTCGGCCCCCCGAACCGGCCGGGACTCACCATAAGGAATGGTTAACGCGGCATGGTTAACGCACCGTGCCCCGCGTTCAGCGAAGCACAGGCAAGGCCTACTTCGCCGCCGGTTCGAACACCGCGCCAAGACCCTTGGGCGCGTCCGTCACCGCCTCTGCCACCGCGAGGCGGGCCATTTCCAGCACCGCTTCGCGCGTGTCCGCGACGGCGATGAAGCGGGCGTTGTGGCAGAACTTGGCGCCTTTGACGCCGCTTGCCGCTTCCAGCGCGCTGTCGGTCAGACCGGCCCAGCTTTCCGGCAGATCTGCCCGCGATTCAAAGGTGTTGGAGCCTTTTCGGATGGTGTTCAGCGCCCAGTCGCCGTCGCGCGGATGCACGACGAACAGCAAGTGATCGGCGCCTGCCGCCTCGATGGCGCCGCGGAAGGGCATGCCCATGGGCAGCTCCAGCACGCGGGAGGCGCCGGCCTCCGCGATGGCGGCCATGACCATCGCCTCTGCCCGCCGTTTGGCCGCCTGGCCGCGCACCGCCGCTTCGACGAAGGCGCGGGCGACCGTTAACGAATCCATGAACGCGCGGTCATCTGCCCCGGGGCCCCGGTCGTCGAACACCGGTTTCAGCGTTTCCAGAAGCACCGGTAGGGTCATCCCCGCCAGTGGCCCGGCGACCGACGGCTCCATCGCGCCGTTGTCCAGAAGGTCCACGGGCAGGACGAATTCCCTGTCGAAACAATGGTGTATCTCGTCCACGTCGGCCTCGGGCACGCGCAGCGCGCGGAGGTAGCCGCGGCCGAAGTGCTTCCAGATCAGCCCGAAAGAGCTGTAGGGCGCGCCGTCCTCGCGCTGCGGCACGGGGCGCTGGTGGTGGTCGAAGATGCCCGCCTCGGCGTCGTAGACGCGACCGACATCGTAGACGACCCGCCCGGGCGCCGGAGAGATCCAGTCAACATCCCGTGAGCGCACCAGTTTTGCGTTTGGAAACAAGCGGGTAAGCACCACCGTCGACAGAAGTTCGTCGGCGTGGAAGCCCCCGGAGTGGGTGACGAGATGAGTGGTGTTCATGGCGAGGGTGCTCCGCTAAAGCATTGGATCGCTTCGGAAAATGCCGGCGCCCCCGCCCGCGGTGAAGACGCTCAGTGCGTCCAGGGCGCCCGGCGGTCGGACGCGAAGTTCTCCGCATACCCCCGCGCCCGGATGTTCACCTTCCGCTTCTTCGGCTCCATCACCATCGCGTCGATGCCGTGTTCCTTGGCGTAGGCCAGCGCCGCTTCCTTCGTCTCGAAGCGCAGGCGCACCTGGCTTTGCGTGTCGGCGGAGGAGGTCCAGCCCATCAGCGGGTCAATCGACCTCGGGCTGTCCTGCACGTAGTCGAGATACCAGTGCTTCGTCTTGCCCTGCCCCGAGGACATGGCCGTCTTTGCCGGTTGATAGATGCGAGCCCGCATTTCCACACCTCCATGAATCACAACGGTTATCCGGGATTCCGCGGCGAAGGGCAACATGCTGCGCCGCTCCAATTGTCACAGTGAGCGCTGGCCGGGACAGGGATCGGACGACAAGCAGGCTCAGGTGTCCGACCGGAGACACAGGGAGCGAGGGGTGGGTTCGTGGCACCGGGCCACCGAGCGCTGCTTGTCTCCTTCAAAGCTACATATCAGCTTTCGGTTTTGGCAAATGCTTCCTTTGTGGCAGTCGGGCAGCGTGACACGGGCGATCCGCCGCCAGTCCGCTATTTCCCTTTGTTATCAGATGGCCCTTTCAACCCGCGCCAGAAGGTGCTGCGACCAAAGTTGGTAGGCAGGCGAGCAGTGGATCAGCAGTTCGCGCATGTATTCGGCACTCTGCGAACCCTTGTTCGGCCTCGCCAACGACACGCACGTCAGTCAACCGAGCCCAAACAGGCCGCTCTCCCAGACGTCTTGCAGACAGTTATTGTCAGCATCGGACTAGCGCGAGGCCGCCCTGCGACTTACGTTGCGCTGCAGCGACAGGACCGGCGCTGGACAACCGGGATCGCGCACAGGAGACCCCGATGCACAACAATTCGCCGCAACAGATGCCCATGATGCATGCCGCCGCGCCAGATGTGCGCACGCGCGAAAAGCTCGAAGGCGGCAAGCAGTTCGTCATGCAGACCACCTTCTCTCCGGCGGGCGACCAGCCGACCGCCATCGCGGAGCTTGCCGGCGGCATCGACGAGGGAGAGCGCGACCAGGTGCTTCTGGGTGCGACGGGCACCGGCAAGACCTTCACCATGGCCAAGGTGATCGAACAGACCCAGCGCCCGGCGATCATCCTTGCCCCGAACAAGACATTGGCCGCCCAATTGTACGGCGAATTCAAGGGGTTCTTTCCGGACAACGCGGTCGAGTACTTCGTCAGCTACTACGACTACTACCAGCCGGAGGCCTACGTCGCGCGGTCCGACACCTACATCGAGAAGGAAAGCCAGATCAACGAACAGATCGACCGGATGCGCCACTCGGCCACCCGGGCGCTGCTGGAACGCGACGACGTGATCATCGTGGCGTCCGTGTCCTGCATCTACGGTATCGGCTCGGTCGAGACCTACGGGGCGATGACGCAGGACCTGTTCGTCGGCAAGGAGTATGACCAGCGCAAGATCATGGCCGACCTCATCGCGCAGCAGTATCGCCGCAACGATCAGGGGTTTTCGCGCGGCACCTTCCGGGTGCGCGGCGACGTGCTGGAAGTCTGGCCGGCCCACCTCGAGGACCGTGCATGGCGGCTGTCTTTCTTCGGCGAGGAACTGGAAGGGCTGACCGAATTCGATCCGCTGACCGGCACCAAGACCGACAGTTTCGAGCGCATCCGGATCTACGCCAACTCACACTATGTCACGCCGCGTCCGACGATGCAGCAGGCGATTCAGGGCATCAAGAAGGAGCTGCGCCAGCGGCTCGACCAGCTTGTCGGCGAGGGAAAACTGCTGGAGGCGCAACGGCTTGAGCAACGGACGAACTTCGATCTGGAGATGCTGGAGGCCACCGGCGTCTGCAACGGCATCGAGAACTACTCGCGCTACCTGACGGGCCGCGCGCCGGGCGAACCGCCGCCGACGCTCTTCGAGTTTATCCCTGACAACGCGATTGTATTCGCCGACGAATCCCACGTCTCCGTGCCCCAGATCGGCGGAATGTATCGCGGCGACTACCGGCGCAAGTTCACGTTGGCCGAACACGGTTTCCGCCTGCCGTCCTGCATGGACAACCGCCCCCTCAAGTTCGAGGAATGGGACGCGATGCGCCCGCAGTCGATCTTCGTCTCCGCCACCCCCGCCGCGTGGGAGCTGGAGCAATCGGGCGGCGTCTTCTCCGAACAGGTGATCCGCCCCACCGGCCTTCTGGACCCGCAGGTGGAGATCCGGCCGGTGGAGATGCAGGTGGACGACCTGCTGGACGAGATCCGCAAGGTCGCCGCAAACGGCATGCGCACCCTGGCCACCGTGCTGACCAAACGCATGGCCGAGGACTTGACGGAGTACCTGCACGAACAGGGTATCAAGGTGCGTTACATGCACTCCGACATCGACACCATCGAACGGATCGAGATCCTGCGCGACCTGCGCCTTGGCGCGTTCGACGTGCTGGTGGGGATCAACCTGCTGCGCGAGGGTCTGGACATCCCGGAATGCGGGCTGGTGGCCATTCTCGACGCCGACAAGGAGGGCTTCCTGCGATCCGAGACCTCGCTGATCCAGACCATCGGGCGGGCGGCGCGTAACGCCGATGGGCGGGTCATCATGTACGCCGACCGCATGACCGGATCCATGGAACGCGCCATCGGAGAGACCAACCGCCGCCGCGAGAAGCAGATGGCCTACAACGAGGAACACGGGATCACGCCGGAGACGGTGAAGAAGAACGTCGACGACATCCTCGCCGGGCTCTACCAGGGCGACACCGACCAGTCCCGCGTCACCGCCAAGATCGACCCGAAGCGACAGGGCTCCAACATCGCCGCCGTGCTGGAAGGCTTGCGGACGGACATGCGCAAGGCGGCGGAAAATCTCGAGTTCGAAGAGGCCGCGCGTCTGCGCGACGAGGTCAAGCGGCTGGAGGCGGTGGAACTGGCGGTGGCCGACGACCCGCTGGCCCGACAGCAGGCGGTCGAACGGGCCTCAGAAGAGGCAACAAAGGCCAAGGGCCGTTCGACAGCAGGGCGTCCCGGCCAGCGCGGCGGGAACGTCAAACGGCGCAAGCGGTAGGCTGAAGGGGGCTTTCGGGCGGATTGAGCCGTCGTTTTTCGCAGCCGTGCGGGAGCGGGACGACACATTCGTTCAAAGGCCCGGGAACGCTCTGGGGATGCAAGCGCTGCCGCCTCCCAAGCGCCTATGGCAACAAGCCGCCAGCGGCAAAGAATCCCTTGCAAGACCACTTGAAAAGATGCGCCGCCATGTCATCTTCGCGTCATCCGGGCGCGAGGCTCCGCCCGGCGGCTGCAAGCGCGGGGATCGCGCCTAGAGCGCCATCCTCCCTTCGGGCAAACCCCATGCGTTTCACGCTTATCGCGGCTCTGGCCGCCCTCGTCGCAGGTCCGGTCCTCGCCGATCAGACCACTGGCACCGTCCACAGCTGGACCCCGGCCACCCACACCCTCGTCCTGACCGACAAGACGGTCTGGACCCTGCCGGCGGACCTGCTGGTTCCGGCCGACCTCGCCACCGGCGACCGCATCGACATTTCCTTCCAGTGGAAGGGTGACGACGGCCTTGGCGTGATCCATTCCGTTGCCCGCGTGGCCCCGGCAGATGCGGCCGCCAAGCGCAGCGGTATCTGATATCAGACCCGAACGGGGCCCCGACCGGGGCCCCGCCACGGCGGCCGACCTGCGCCGCCCCCTTGGACGGCAAACAGGACGGCCCGTCACGCATCTGACCGGGTGCCCTCCCCCTTCCCCCGAACAACCACACGAGCGGCCCTTCGCGCCTGCCAAAAGCCGCTCTCAGCGGCCTTGACGCACGCCTGACACGCCCGGCCCCGCCTTGCCAATTTTGACGTCGAGGGAACCCGATGGGCGCGAGCACGTTGTCTCCCCAGATAGCTAAACGGGAGCTGAACCAATGGAATATGGTCTTCTGGGTCTTCTGATCCTCATCGCCGACATCTACGCAATCTACCAGACTCTGACCTCTGGCGCGTCCACGCTCGCCAAGATCGTCTGGACCCTCGCCATCCTGATCCTGCCGGTTCTCGGCTTCATCGCATGGCTGGTGGCCGGTCCGCGCGGCGGCGCACACGCCCGCATCTGACCGCAGGTTCAAAGGCACGAAAAAAGCGGGTCCCTTTCGGGGCCCGCTTTGCTTTTGTCCGGTACGAACGTCTCAGCCGATGATCGCGTTCAGCGTCGGCGAGGGGCGCATCACCGCGGCGACCTTTTCCGGGTCGTTGTGGTAGTAGCCGCCGGTGTCCGCAGGGCTGCCCTGTGCCGCCGCCAGTTCGGAGACGATATCTGCTTCGCCATCGGCCAGCGCCTTGGCGATGGGGGCAAAGTGGGAGGCAAGCTCGGCATCGTCGGACTGCGCGGCCAGCGCCTCGGCCCAGTAACGGGCGAACCAGTAGTGGCTGTCGCGGTTGTCCGGCTCTCCGACCTTGCGCGAGGGCGAGCGGTCGTTGTCGAGGATGCCCTGCGTCGCGGTGTCCACCGCCTCACCCAGAACGCGGGCCTTTTCGTTGCCCTTCTGGTCGGCGAGGAACTTGAACGATTCGCCAAGCGCGCAGAACTCGCCAAGGCTGTCCCAACGCAGGTGGTTTTCGGACTGGAGCTGCTGGACGTGCTTGGGGGCAGAGCCACCAGCGCCGGTTTCAAACAGCCCGCCGCCCTGCATCAGCTTCACGATCGACAGCATCTTGGCGGAGGTCGCCAGCTCGAGGATCGGGAAGAGGTCCGTCAGGTAGTCGCGCAGCACGTTGCCGGTGATCGCGATGGTGTTCTCGCCCTTTGTGATCGTCTCGAGCGAGGCGATGGTGGCTTCGCGCGGGGCCATGATCTCGAATTTGTCGGTGACGCCCTTGGCTTCGAGGATCGGCTTGACCATGGCGATCAGCTCGGCGTCGTGGGCGCGGCTTGCGTCCAGCCAGAAGATCGCGCGGTAGCCCGTGGCCTTCTGCCGTTCGATGGCCAGGTTCACCCAGTCCTCGATCGGCGCCTTCCGGGCCGAGGCCGAGCGCCAGATATCGCCCGCTTCGACGGTGTGCGAATGCAGCACGGTGCCGTCGTCGAGGATCATCTTGACCGTGCCGTCAGCGGGGATCTCGAAGGTCGTCGGGTGGGAGCCGTACTCCTCCGCCTTCTGCGCCATCAGGCCGATGTTCTGCACGGTGCCGGCGGTCGCCGGGTTAAGCTTGCCGTTGGCCTTGAAGAACTCGATGGTCGCGTCATAGACCGGCGCGTAGGAGCTGTCGGGGATCACGCAGTTGGTGTCCGATTCCTTGCCGTCCGGGCCCCAGCCCTTGCCGCCCGCGCGGATCAGCGCCGGCATGGAGGCGTCGATGATGACGTCCGACGGCACGTGCAGGTTGGTGATGCCGCGGTCGCTGTCGACCATGTACATCGGCGGGCGCTGCTCGCGGCAGTCCGCGATGGCCTTGGTGATTTCCGGATCGTCCTTCACCCGCGCCAGCAGGTCGCCCATGCCGGATGCCGGGTTCACCCCCAGCGCGGCCATCTTGTCACCGTACTTCTCGAAGACCGGGGCCAGCCATGCCTTGACGGCGTGACCGAAGATGATCGGGTCGGAGACCTTCATCATCGTGGCCTTCATGTGCAGCGAGAACAGCGTGCCTTCGGCCTTGGTCTTCTCGATCTCTTCGGCAAGGAAAGCGTCCAGCGCCTTGGCCGACATGTAGGTGGCGTCGACGACGGTACCAGCCGGGTAGGAGACGCCCTCTTTCAGGACCGTCTCGCCAGCGGCGGTCTCCAGCACGATCTTCGCGGTCGCGGCCTTGTCCAGCGTGGCAGAGACTTCGTTGGAGTAGAAATCGTCGCCCGACATCGCGGCGACGCGGGTCTTGGAATCGGAAGACCACTCGCCCATGCGGTGCGGGTTCGACTGCGCGAACTTCTTGACGGCAGCGGCGGCGCGGCGGTCGGAGTTGCCCTCGCGCAGGACCGGGTTCACAGCCGAGCCCTTGATGCTGTCGTACTTGGCGCGGACGGCCTTTTCCTCGTCGATGGACGGGGATTCGGGATAGTCGGGAAGTGCGTAGCCCTGGGACTGCAGTTCCTTGACCGCAGCCACGAGCTGCGGGACCGAAGCGGAGATGTTCGGCAGCTTGATCACGTTGGCGTCCGGCTTCTTCACCAGTTCGCCCAGCTCGGCCAGGTCATCGGACTGGCGCTGCTCTGCGGTCAGGGCCTCCGGGAAGGTGGCGATGATGCGGCCTGCGAGGCTGATGTCCTTCGTACCCACCGTCACGCCGGCGGCGGAGGCAAAGGACTGGATGATCGGAAGCAGCGACGCCGAGGCCAGCTCGGGCGCTTCGTCGACCTTGGTGTAGATGATATCGGGCGTGGACGTGTCGGACATGGGATCCCCCTTGTTAACCTTGCGCCCTCTCTAGGCCAAACGCGCAACGGCGTCTACAGTATGCAGCTGTATACAGTGAGCCATTTCGTCGCCCATGCGCTGAAAACGAATTGTTCACTTTCACCCTGTGGAAGATTCTTGCCGATGTTGCAGATTTGCCCCGCTCGTCGGATTTGCTGCAGTGTAGCAGGAGCGTCATGTCGCCATGTGGCCGGAACGCATGTAATTCCGTCAGAGATTGACGGCCCTCGCGGTGCGGCTTGCAAGCCGCGTTGCGCAGGTCGAGAATGAACAAAAGCAAGTTTTGGGACGGGGTAAGATATGAGCGTGACCTCCAAGCGGGCGCAGGGTCGGAGACTTATGCCGAAGGCCGGACGCTGGATCGGTGTTGCGGCGCTGACCCTGGCTCTGACGTCCTGCGGGATCACCTACAACAGCCCCACGGTCAATTCGGCCGCCGACGGCTTCCAGGTGACCGTTCTGGAGATGTCGCCGACCGTCGTGGCAAGTGCCAACCGTTCGGCCTATGCGCCGCAAAGCCTGCCCGCATCGTTCTTTGCCAACGCGGGCGGCGGCAGTGCACGCGGTGTCGGTGCCATCCCGCCGACCCCCTACTTGCCCGACGAATCGCGTGAGACGCTCGAATTCCGGCCGCTGCCCGATGTCGCGCCGCAGCCCTACCGCATCGGCGTGGGCGACGAGCTTCTGCTCGCCACCAAGAGCCGCAACTCCGTCGAGGAACTGTCCGGTCTGCTCGCCGCGGCAAATCAGCGTCAGGGCTACACCGTCCGTGACGACGGCAACATCGCCATCCCCGACGTAGGCTCCATCCCGGTGGCTGGACTGACCATCGAAGAGGCCGAGAACCGTCTGTTCCAGGTGCTCGTCGACAACCAGATCGACCCGACCTTCAGCCTCGAGGTCAGCCGCTTCAACTCGCAGCGCGTGGCCGTAGGCGGCGCCGTGCGCTCCCCGACCATCGTGCCGATCACCCCGAACGACCTGACCCTCGGCGAGGCGATCATCGCCGCCGGTGGCACGGACATCCGCGACCGCGAATTCGCCTCGATCCGCGTGTACCGCCAGGGCACGCTCTACCAGATCCCGCTGGAAACCTACCTCCAGAACCCGGGCATGCAGGACAAGCTCATGCAGGCGGGCGACGCGGTGTTCGTCGATACCTCCTATGACCTCGACCGCGCGCTTGAGTTCTACCGGGCGAAGATCGACGTGATCTCGCTGCGCCAGAGCGCCCGCAACAGCGCCCTGGCCAACCTGCAGTCGGAAATCAACATCCGCCGCGGCGCGCTGGAAGAGGACCGCAGCAACTTCGACCGCCGCGAGAAATATGGCGCCAACGGACGCCAGTACGTTTATCTCGCCGGTGAAGTGCGCGGCCAGAACCGCTTTGCCCTGCCGTTCAACGACCGGGCGACGCTGGCAGACGTGCTTTACAACGAGGGCGGCTTCGACACCACGACCGGCGACCCGTCGGAAATCTACGTGCTGCGCGGCGACCCGCAGGCCGGCTATGGCGACATCGTCATCGCCTACCACCTGAACGCGCGCAACGCGGCGAAGCTGATCCTCGCGACGAAGTTCGAGATGCGCCCGGACGACATCATCTTCATCGAGGAACAGCCGATCACCAAGTGGAACCGCGCCCTGCAGCAGCTGTTCCCCGTCCTGCTCCGCAGCGCACAGAACGCTCTTTGAGCATCTGATCGAAAATTCGGCAGGTGTGACCGTTTTCAAGCACGGTCGCACTTGCTGGGCTGCGAAAACGCCTCATATACAATCCGGTATGAGACTTTTCGGCAAGCCACGCGGGCGTGACCGCGATCAGCAAGCAGTGCGTGCAAACGTCCCCTTCGAAGCGCCCTTGGCGCCAGATGAGGCTTTCTTTGCCATCGGTGACGTGCACGGCTGCCTCCGGCCGCTCGGCAACCTGCTGCTGGAGATCGACAAGCGCGACAGCGCTCCAAAGATCGTGTGCCTCGGCGACATGATCGACCGCGGCGAACATTCCGCCGGTGTCCTGCAACTGCTGTTCGCCATGAGCCGCGAGATGGGCGACCGTTTTGTCTGCCTGCGCGGTAACCACGAAGAGATGATGCTGCGCTACCTTGAAGATCCGGAGCGGCAGGAGTCCCGATGGCTCGGGCATGGCGGGCTGCAGACACTCGCCAGTTTCGGCGTCTCCCGCAGTGGCAAGCGCGATCCGGAAGGGCTGCGCGACCGTCTTCTTTATGCGATGGGGGACGACATGCTGGAGTGGCTGCAGGGCCTGCCCTCACGCTGGCAGACCGGCAACGTGACGACGGTGCATGCCGCCGCTGACCCTGCACTGCCGATGGATTTCCAGTCGACGCAGGTGCTGACCTGGGGCCACCCCGACTTCTTCCGGGTCAACCGCGACGATGGCATCTGGGTGGTCCACGGCCACACCATCACCGAGGACGCCAAGGCGGAGGACGGGCGCATATCCGTCGACACCGGCGCCTACCTCTCGGGCCGCCTAACGGCCGCGCATGTCTACCCCGGCGGTGTCGACTTCATCCAGACCTGAGCCGAAGACAGACGGGAGCGTATCGCTCAGTTGCCGGATTCGGAGAAGTGCTGGTAGTCCTTCGCGGACGACCATGTGCCGCCCCACCCCCAGCCCCGTTTTGTAAAGGCGGTGACGACCGTATCGTCTGGCAGGATGACTCCCGGGACGTCTGGTCGGCGCTCTGACGCCTCGTCGTAGTCCACGCCCGCGTCCGGCGACGTGTGCCGCCCCTGCACATAGGGATTGTGAACCGGGTTGATGTCGATGGCCTTCCCGAGCGCGTGCTGCGACAGCCGCGACGTCCCGGCGACAAGACGGCAGTTGAACGCAGAGGTATTATTGGCCGCCATCGAAAATCCGTCGTCCCCGGCGAACTCGTGCACCGGGCGCATGCTCTGGATCGGGTAACGGGCTGCGTGGATGTCGGCGAAAATGTCCAGCATGGTATCGGCCACCTCTGTCGCGACAACCAGCTGGCCGGTCTGCTCGGCGCCCGCGAAATCCACGTAGGGCACGCTCAGCAGGCGCAGACCGTCGCGGTTGGGGCACGGCAGGTCGGCGTGCCAGCTCACGCCCTGCATCTTCTGCCAGATGTCATCGGGGATGGGCGACTGGCTCCCGCGTTCGGCCAGTGCGGTTGATGCGAAAGCCGTCAGAGCCGCGACGCCCAGAACCGCTGCGATGTGTCGTGTCATCCGCCCGTCTCCCTTTTTCTCGCACGTTCGCGGCATTGGCCCGATGCGGCAAGTGCGGATTTCCCGCCTTTCTCCGGCATGTTCCGACGCTCAGTCCGACAGGTACTTGCGGCTGATGTAGCCCAGCCGGCCCTGCGCATCGCTGACCTCGTACCAGAAGACATTGCGCGATATGCAATCCAGCGCCTGTTCCTTCTGCTCCGTATCGGCCGGGTCCAGCGTGAAGGCGTTGCAGGCCTCGCGGCAGGTGCGTGCACGGTCCTGGTCTCCCGGCGCCTCCAGCGACTGGCTGCCGACGATGGTCAGCGGTTCGCCCAAAGGCACCTCGCGCAGAACGGTCGCGCCAAAGCCCGCCTCTGCGCGAAGGTTCACGAAGTCGGAGACGTTCACCACCTTCACCTGCGGGGAGGCGACCCAGCAGGACGGGAAAGTGACGGCGGTCAGGGCCTCGCGCGCCTTGGCGGCAAGCTCCGCGCGGAAATCGGTCTGGGCGGTGGGGTTGTCCGCTGGCGCATTGGGTCCAGGCAGGTCGGAGAGCGGCGTGGCGGGGTCATGGAAGGCGAAGGGCGCAAGGGCCCGGGAAGTCGTGTCTCCGACCGTCCCGTTTCCGAACCGGAGTGTGCCCAAGGCCTCCGCAGGACCCGCATCGAGCGAGAGGTCGACTTGGCACCGCGTCGTCTGCGCCGCACCAAACGCGGCTTCGGAGCTTATGCGCACCGCACCCGTGCCGAAGCTGTCCACCGTGAAGCCGACCTCCCGGTCGTAGGACGGCAGGTCGGCGGGCGACAGGTCGAGCCGCGCGCCGTCCGCATTGGAACAGGCGTTCTGCAGCGCCGTATCGGCCCCGGAGGCAGGCAGCGCCACCGGCGCCACGGCAATCCCCCATCGTGCGGCATCGCCTACTGTGGAGATCCGGAACACGCCGTTCCCCTCCAGAAGCGCCAGCAACAGCGAATCCGGCAGATCCAGATCCCGGCGCGTCCGCAGCCGGATGACCTCTGCCACGGCGGAGAGGCCCGCGCCAAACGCGGCTTCGGCCTCTGCCCGCGGGATCATGTCCTTGTCGGGGACGACCTGCGGAACGGAAAACCTAAGGACCGCCGAAGGGTGCATTACCCGCGCCCCACGCGCACCGGCGATGAAGATCAGCGCACAAGGCCCTTCGCAGGTCGCACCCTCGGACAGCTGGGTCGCCATCGGCACCTGCGCCACGAGGTCCGCCACCTCCAGTGCGGCAGGCATCGAGCCGCCGCTGCCATCGAGACAGAGCCGCACGGGCCCCTCCCCCAGGTCCCGGATTGCCGAGCGCAGCGCGCGGGCGTCGCCTTCGGCGGGCGAGCCGGAGAGTGTCAGGCTGCACCCGGCATCCGCATCGCCTTCGACGATCTCCGCGGCCCGGGCATCGGGCGCGATCAGGGCGAGGGCGGCGAGGACAGGGATGACACGCAACATGGAGGCTCCGAACCGGTCGATTTCGGCGCGACCCTAGCACAGCCGCAAGTCGAAGCGACCCCGCGGATGGGCTACCGGACGATCGTTGCCGATGCCAGCCGCAGGGGGTGTGTTTGCCGCACGATCCGCTAGACTCGACCGCCAACACCCGAGCAGGAGCCCACACCGTGATCCGATCCGTTTTCCGCGTCCTCTGCCTGTTGACGGTGCTCGCGGCGCCCGCCCACGCGCAGGACCGCGCCGCCGTTCAGACGCAGTTCGAAGGCTGGCTGAGGCAGGAGGTCTGGCCGCGCGCGGAGGCGAAGGGCGTCTCGCGCAACACCTTCGACGCGGCGTTCAAGGGCGTCACGCTGGACTGGGACCTGCCCGACCTCGTGCCGCCGGGCAGCAGGCCGCAGACGCCCAAGCAGCAAAGGCAGGCGGAGTTCGGGCAGCCCGCCAAGTACTTCTCTCGCGGGTCGCTCGACTACGCCACGCGCGAGGGCCGCAAGATGGCAAACGCCTACGCCCGCCCGCTCGCCGCGGCAGAGGCGCGGACCGGCGTTCCCGGGCGCATTGTGCTGGGCATCTGGGGCCGGGAGAGCAACTACGGCAGCGCCGCGATCCCGCACGACGTGTTCCGTGTGCTGGGCACCAAGGGCTTCATGAGCACCCGCGCCGCCTATTTCACCGATGAACTCGTCGCCGCGCTGCAGATCGCGGAGGCCGGACACGCGCCGTCCTCGGCTATGAAGAGCAGCTGGGCCGGGGCGCTGGGGCAGCCGCAGTTCATGCCGACCAACTTCCTGTCCTACGCCACCGATGGCGACGGCGACGGGCACGCCGACATCTGGCGGTCGGAGGCGGACACCATCGCCTCCATCGCGCGCTACCTACAAAGCCACGGCTGGGTGAAGGGCCGCGACTGGGGGTTCGAGGTGACGGTGCCTGCCTCCGTCTCCTGCACGCTGGAAGGACCGGACCAGGGCAAGCGTATCTCCGACTGGGCGGCGATGGGGATCACGCGGGTCAGCGGCCGCCCCTTCCCCGATCACGAGGCGCAGGGCGAGGGATTCCTGTTGATGCCCGCCGGGCGCAGCGGTCCCGCGTTCATCGTCACGCCGAACTTCTACGTGCTCAAGGACTACAACATGAGCGACCTCTACGCGTTGTTCGTGGGGCATGTTGGCGACCGCATCCAGTACAATTCCGGCGATTTCTCTGCCGCCTGGGGTAATGTCGGCGGGCTCTACCGGTCCGACGTGGCCGTGATGCAGAGGGCGCTGGAAAAGATGGGCCACGATGTCGGCGGCGCGGACGGGTTGCCGGGGTTCAAGACCCGCCGCTCCATCGGGCGCTGGCAGGAAAGCCGCGGGGAACCGGCCACCTGTTTCCCCGAAGCGTCGATGAAATCCGCCTTGCGCTGACTTGCATCCCGCCCGGCCTTGCGCCTTTCTGCGCAGGACACGCAGGGAGGAGACCGCGATGACCGACACGGTGTTGAAGGCCGAGCGCAGGGGCGCCGTGCTGGTGCTGACGCTCGACGGGGCCAAGAGCCGCAACTCCATCGGGCCGGAGCTCTATACCGCGCTGCGTGAGGCCGTGATCGATGGCAGCGACGATCCGAGGGTGCGCGCCATCGTCCTGACCGGGTCAAACGGCTATTTCTGTTCCGGCGGTAACATCGCCATGCTGAAGGACTCTGCCAGCCGCCCGCGCGGACAGGTTTCCTCCAACACCGACCTGCTGAACGCGCTGATTCGTGCGGTGCACGACGCGCCGGTGCCGGTGGTTTGCGCGCTCGAAGGCGGGGCGGCGGGGGCCGGTGCGTCCTTGGCGATGGCCTGTGACATGATCGTCGCCGCCGAGGGCGCCAGCCTCGTGATCGCCTACGTCAAGGTCGGGCTGACACCGGATGGCGGCGCCACGCACTTCCTGCGCGGTGCCCTGCCGCGTCAGCTGGTAATGGAAATGTGCATGACCGGACGTCCCATGCCGGTCGAGCGGCTTGCGGACTTCGGCCTCGTGAATGAAATCGCGGCACCGGGCAGCGCCCTCGACCGCGCGCTGGAGATCGCCGAGCGGCTGGCCGATGGACCGGCGGGCGCGCTGGCGTCGATCAAGCACACCGTCAACATGGCGGAGGTCAACGGCCTGACGGCGCAGATGGCGCTGGAGGCAGACGGCATCAACCGGGCACGCTACACGGAGGAGGCGGCGGAAGGTCTGGCCGCCTTCCTCGAAAAGCGCCGCCCGGTCTATCGCTAAAGGCGGGCTTCCCCGGCGGCAGTTGACGGGCTATGTCTGGCAGACCGGGGCCTAGGGAGGAACCATGCTGGGATATGTGAGCGTCGAGGCGCGCGGCGAAAGCGACGTCCTGATCCGCGATGCGGCGATGGCGCTGCACGCGCGCGGCGTGCGGCTGGCGGGCGCGGTTCAGGTGAACTCCGAACGCGACGCGACGCACAAGTGCGACATGGACCTGCACATCCTGTCGGGCTCTGACGTGGTGCGCATCAGCCAGAACCTCGGCGCGCTGTCGCGCGGCTGCCGACTGGACCCGGCGGGCCTCGAACACGCGGTCGGTATGGTCGCCGCGGCGCTGGAGAGCGGCCCGGCGCTTCTGGTGGTCAACAAGTTCGGCAAGCAGGAGCTGGACGGGCGCGGCTTCCGCCCCCTGATCGGGGAGGCGCTGTCGCGCGGGATCGCTGTCCTGACCGCCGTGAACCCCGGCAACCTGCCAGGGTTCCTCGAGTTCGCCGGGGACTATGCCGAGGCACTGCCCCCGGATGTCGATGCGATCGTCGACTGGTGCAACGCCCAGCGTCTGGCCGCCTGACCCGCGCGCTCCGTTACCCCCTGACCCACGTCACGATCTGCGCAGCAGAGGCCGCGCCGGACTGGCGCTTTGTCTCGCGCCCCGCGGTGTAGGCGATCATCGTGGGGATGCCGCGGATGCCGAGCCGCGCGCTGGGTTCGGGATGGGCCTCCGTGTTCAGCTTGACCAGCCGGGCCTCGGACCTGAGCTGCCCCGCCGCCTTCGAGAACTCCGGCCCCATCATCCGGCACGGGCCGCACCACGGCGCCCAGAAATCCACCACCAGCGGCACCTCGTCCACGCGCGACGCCTTGGCCAGGGTCGCCGCGTCGACCTCGATGGCCTTGCCGGGCATGAGCGGCGCGCCACAGGTGCCGCATTTCGGACCCGCGCCCAGCTTTTCCTCGGGCACCCGGTTCACCTGACCGCAATCGAAACAGGACAGCTTCTTGCCAGCCATCTGATCACTCCTATTCGTTTTTCCGAATATAATAACGCACGATCCTGTCACAAGCCCCGAAAACGCGCGACTTGCCCGATTCTGGCGTTATAGTCGCGGCGACGAACAGGATGCCGTTACAGGACAGGAGGCTTCGCATGACCCTGATTGCCCGGAGAATGTGCCAGACGCTCGCGGTGGGGACCGCGCTTTTGACCGGCGCGGCCGCCACTGCGCAGACCGCGCAGGAATGGCCGGTCGAGGTGGTCCGGCTGGACCCGGTCAGCGCGCCGCAGGAAAGCTATGTCGGGACCGTGCGGGCGCGGGACATGTACGGCCTCTCCTACGGCACGACCGGCTGCATCGTCGGGATCTCCGAAGAGGCGAAGCGCATGCAGGTGGCCAAGGCCGGGCAGGTACTGGTGGAGCTGGACGACAAGCATTCCCAGCTTGCACTGAAGACTGCGGAGGCCCGCCTTGCCGAACTGCGTGCCGCGGTGGAGGAGCGGCAACTGGCCGTGACCGCCGCCGAGAACGACGACCGTCGCCGGGCCGAAGACAGGGCGTTTGTCGCCAAGGAATTCGAACGGAACCAGACGATGTTCCGCCGCGGCCTGATCAACGAGACCACGATGGAAGCCGTGGAGAGCCGGATGATGGACGCGACCTTCGCCGCCGAGCAGGCGAAAGAGGCGATGGCCAGCGCGCGGTCCGCCAAGGCACGCGCCGAAATCTCGGTTGGGATCGGCGAGCTCGAACTCCAGACCGCCGAGATCGACCACGAGGACCTGCAGCTCGTCGCGCCTTTCGACGGCGTCATGATCGGGTTCGAACCCAGCGTCGGCGCCTGTGTCTCGGACGGGGCGCTGGCGGGTCAGATCTACGACCCCAGCCAGAAGTCTGTCGATGTCTACGTCCTGATCTCCCGTCTTTCGGCCCAGGATGCGACGGGCGTGTCCCGCGGCGCCGAAGTCACCGTTCGGCGCGGCAACGGCCAGACCTGCGGCGGCGCGATCACCCGCATCGACACGGAAGCCGACCTCGAAAGCCAGTACGTGCAGACGACCATCGACGTGGACGAAGCCTGCGCCCCCGAACTGTTCCTGAACGAGGCTGTCGCGGTGGAGATGAACAGCGGTCCGGACGCCTTCCGCCTGCCGGAGACGGCGCTGCTGGAAGGCTCCGTCTACATCGTCAACGAAGAGCGTGAGACGCTGGAAAGCATCACGGCGGATGTGGTGTCGCGCGAAGACGGAGCTGTTGTCGTGCGCCTGCCTGGCATGGCAGGCCGCCTGGCCGTCGTGGACGCCATGTCGGAAGGCGTCGACGCGATGCTGGAAACGTCGGAGCCGTCCTGATCCGTATATCATCGGCCATCCGATATGCCCTAGCGTGTCTCAGGTTAATTGAATTCAACCGCGGGCACTTAACGCACTCTGAATTGACGTAAGAAAAAGTCGCGTAATGCGAGACTATTCCGGCGGCGCGTTTCGCCTGCCGCCGGCCCCCTGAACCGGCGCCTGCGACGTCACGCCTCCCCTGCCATGCCGCCACCGCGCGACAGCATCCGGGAGACGTGTCGCTCGGGCCGGAAGTAGCTCAGCAGGACATCCAGGCTCTTCTCCGGCTCTGCAGAGCCACACATGAAGATGTCGACCGTGGCGATGCCGAACTCCGGCCATGTGTGCACGGAGATGTGCGATTCAGCCAGCAGCGCAACGCCCGTAAACCCCGCCCTTTCACCGAAATCATGCGCCGCCACCTGTAGTACGGTTGCACCCGCAGCCACCCCGGCACGGCGCAGGACGTCTTTGGCCGGGCCCGCGTCCACAAGTGCGCTGGCGCCATACATGTCGCAGATCAGGTGCTTCCCCAAGGCCACGGGCACGGTTCCATTCGGGTACCGTGAAACCGTTTCCGTTGGAACATTTCTTCGCGTCACCCTTGCTCCCTCTCCGCCCACCGTATCAGAATGACAAAAATACTAGGCGGGAATCCGCTATTTTTGCCAAACTCGGGTGGACCAATGCGATAAAGAAGATATGTGCGCATCGCTGCCTCACGAACAATGCCGAATCATGAGGCCATGTCGTCCGGGTAACAAGATAGTGATGCGCAATAGTTCGTCTGCCTGAACGCAACCAGCAGTCGAGCGCGTGTGTGTAGGTTCCGTCGCCATTTGGGGAGGTGGCGGTGTCGGGTGTCTGAACGGCACCGGCAACCGGCAACCGGCAATAAAAAGGGGCGAAGTTTGAAACTACGACGCATGTCTAAATGTCCACACTGCAACTATGACCTACGCTTTGGCGCATCCACATGCCCCTATTGCTTCCGTCCGACCCGGATCCGCAACCGCGCGTGGTTCTGGCTGATCATCGTGGCGGTTGTCGCGTTCTTCGGATACGAGGTCTTCGGCGCCGAGGCCGGCACCGAACCGCTAATGGAAGCGGAAGAAAAGACTGTCCCATTGTCGGACAGTTGATACCCGCGATAGGGTCGTCCGGAGCATGAAAGAAGGATCCGGAGAATGACCCTCACGCGGCGAAAGCTGCTTATGTACGGCGCGGCCCTCGGTCTGGCAGGCTGCAGCACGTCGGCACCGATACGCGCCCCGCAAGGCACCACGCGCGATCCCTCCCTGCAACCGCAGCCGAATGCCGCCTACGATCAGTGGGTTGCGGCCTTCAGAGGCCGTGCCCAATCCCGCGGGATTTCGGCCTCAACGCTGGACGCCGCCTTTCGCGGGCAGGGGTTCCTGCCCGGCGTGGTGGAGCGGGACCGCAACCAGACGGAATTCAAGCGCAGCCTCGAGGACTACCTCGCCATCGTCGCGCCCGAGGAAAAGGTCACCTTCGGGCGGCGTGCCGTGTCGGCGCATTCCGGACGGCTGGCACAGGTTGAGGCGCGCTACGGGGTGGACGCCGACGTGCTGGGCGGTGTCTGGGGGCTTGAGAGCTACTTCGGCACCCGCCGCGGCGACATCCCGGTGATCTCGTCGACATCGACCCTTGCGTGGGAAGGACGGCGGGGGGCGTTCTTCGAATCCAACCTGATGGATGCGCTGCGCATCCTTCAGGCGGGCGACGCCACACCCCAGCAACTCGTCGGAAGCTGGGCGGGGGCGTCGGGCCACACCCAGCTGATGCCCAACGCCTTCCAGCGCTACGCCGTCGACTTCGATGGCAACGGCCGGCGCGACGTCTGGTCCGACGATCCGATCGACGCCTTCGCGACCACGGCCCGGTATCTGAGCGAGAATGGCTGGCGCAAGGGGCAGCTCTGGGGGCTGGAAGTGCTCCTGCCCGATGGTTTCTCGGCGCAGATCGGGCGTGGCACACGGCGCAGCGTCTCGGAATGGCAAAGCCTTGGAGTCCGGCCCGCCCAGGGCGGCAGCCTGCCCGACTACGGCGCGGCAGCGGTCGTGGCACCGATGGGCGTGGACGCGCCTGCCTTCCTCGTGTTCCGCAACTTCGACGTGATCCTGCGCTACAACCCGTCCGAGAACTACGGGCTGGGCGTCGGCTACATGGCCTCGCGCCTTGCGGGCGGTGGGCCGCTGGTGGGCCGCTTCGGGCGGGACCGCTACGGTCTCGACCTCGACGACCGGAAGGCACTGCAACGCGGGCTGACGCGCGCGGGCTTCGATGCCGGGACGCCTGACGGCGTGCTGGGCAAGAAGACCGAGGCGGCAATCCGCGCCTACCAGCAGTCGCGTGGCATGACAGTCACCGGCACGCCCTCGCGCGATCTTCTGAACGCCGTGGCGTGACGCTCAGGCGCTGATCAGCAGACGGGTCTGGTAGGCCTTCAGCATCGGGCGGGCGGCCATGTAGGCTTTCCGCCCGACATCGACCTTCAGTTCCGGGAACAGGGCGAACAACTCGTCCCGCTGCGGCGCGTCGAGCCCGGCAAGGGACAGATCGCCCGGCTGGAAACTCTCGGTCCACAGCCCTTCGGACATGACCAGTTCGTGCCGGTCGAACATGAAGTGGATGTAACTGGTCCCATGCCCCGGCAGGAGCTGCTCGATCCCCGGCAGCCCTACGAGGTGCAGCGCCGCGGCAAGGACCTCTTCCTCGCCGAAAAGCAACTCCACCGGCGCACCGGTCATCACCACGCGATGCTGCGGCGACACCATCATGTCCCGCTCCGGATGGCCGGGGCCAAGCGCGCCCTTGCGGATGAGGATCGGGCAGAACGCCTGTTCGGCCGCCAGTTGCCGGGCCGACAGGGATTTGGCGCCGCACCAGCGCACTGCCTGATAGCCGTTATCACGGGTCAGGAGCCGGTCGCCCACCCGGATCTCCTCGGCCGCGACGTCCCCGCGCAGGGTCTTCAGCCGCGTGCCGGGTGTGAAACAGGGCACGTAGTTGATGTTCTCGATCTCCGAGAACGTCAGAACCGATCCGTCCTTCCATGTGACCGTCCCGGACTCTGCCCCCGTCATGTTGATTGCCGCGGGTCCGGAAATGTTCAGCGTATCGCCTGCCTTCTCGCCCGTTTCGCCGCCGATGATCGTCAGCGCTGCGCCGTTCAGGTCCGCCGGGTCGACAAAGAAAGTGTCGTCGCCGTCGCCGCCCTTGGCCACGTCGCCCGACCCGGCGTGAAGCGTGTCATTGCCGGCCCCGCCGTCGAGGCTGTCCGATCCCTCCAGACCGTAGAGGTCGTCGTTGCCTTCACCGCCCAGCACGGTATCGTCGCCCTCGCCCGCGTTCACCGTGTCGTTGCCCGCGCCAGCCACGATGCTGTCGTTGCCTGCACCCGCTTCGATGCTGTCATCGTCGGAGAAGTCCGCCGCGTCGCCGTCATCGATGTGATCGCCATCCGGGTCGCCGGTGTAGCCCGCGTCGATGATGTCGTCGCCAGACGTGCCTTCGACCACGTAGTCTCCCGCGAAGGCCGGGATGCCCATGGCCACCAGTGCCTCAGGCGCCGAGACCTGAGCCGCCGTCAGCCCGGTCAGCACGAGCACGTCGCCCGAAGGGAAGGTCAGGGTCGCGACACCCGTCCCGTCGCCATTGGTGTCACCGACCACCACGTCCTCGACCGAGACCGGCTGGCCCCAGAAATCCGTCAGGTCGGAGACGTCCAGCAGGTCCTGCCCGGTGTAGGTGCCGTCGCCGTTGTCGATGGGGCCGTCGAACCCGGCAATCACATCGGTGCCGGATCCGTCCGCCAGCTTCAGCGTGTTCACGCCGGAACCGAGCACGATGGTCTCGACCTCGTCGAAAACCAGCGTGGAGGTGCCGTCCGTGACAGTGCCGACCTCCGGGTTGAGGTTCGACAGGTCGATGGTCAGGTCATCCGTCACGGCAGAGAGGTCGAGCACGTCGCCGGTGGTTTCGGCCACGCCCTCCGCGTCGACGGTGTCATTGCCAAAGCCGTTCTCGATGATGAAGGTGTCGTCGCCCCAGCCGCCCCACAGGTAGTCGTCGCCCGCGCCGCCATAGAGGATGTCGTTGTCGTAGGACCCCCGCAACCAGTCGTTGCCCGCACCGCCATAGAGGGTATCGTCGCCCTCGTTGCCCTCGACAGTATCGTCCCCATCGCCGCCACTGACAAAATCGTTGCCCTGCTCGCCGTAAAGCGAATCCGAGCCGTCTCCGCCGAACAGGCTGTCGTCGCCCTCGTTGCCCGCGACCAGGTCATCTCCCAGACCGCCCTCGATGGTGTCGTTGCCTGCGGCGCCGCGCAGCGTGTCGTTGCCGGTCCCACCGGTCAGGCTGTCGTCACCGGTGCCAGCGATGACACTGTCGTTGCCGTCCAGCGCGTCGAAGGTCAGGTCGACGGAGGACACGGAAGCATCGACCGTATCGTCCTGGTTGGTCAGGACGAAGTGCTCGATACCTGAGAACGTGCCATTGTTCGTGCCGTCGCCGAGAAACCCGCCTTCGTCGGCGTTGAAGGTGAACTCGATCCCTGTTGCGGTGAACCGGGACGCATCCAGCGTGTCGTCGTCGCTGCCGGTGGTGACGGTCTCTCCGCCGTGCAGTTGCTCTCCGGTCGCGATGTCGGAGATCATGAGCAGGTCGGCATCGGCGCCGCCGTCCAGCGTGTCGGCACCGCCCCCGGCAAATATCGTGTCGTTGCCGTCTCCGCCGGACACGTTCTGGCTTTCGTCTCCAAGGTCGAAACTGTCGTCCCCGGCCGTGCCGATCTGCACGTCGAAGTCGTCTACGACGCCACTGCCCAGCTGTGCGTCGGTTCCGGCCGACCCGGCGTTGCCGATGGTAAAGCTGGTGACGCCGTCGGAAATCGTCATGACGCTGCTGGCGCCGTCGAAGTCGAACGAATACGCCGCGCCAAGCGCCGACAGGTCGAGGGTGTCGCCGTTCGAGGCATCGATCGCAGACCAGAAACCCGGCTGGTTCCAGTTCGATGTTGTTACAACGTACGTGGCCATTTCAGCGGTTCTCCAGCCCGCGCAACGCGACATGTCCGGCCACAGGCCGGTTCGGATCGGCGGGATCCCCCGGACCGTTCAACATGTGCGGCAGCTGCGCGATTCAATTATGTCTTCAGGGCGTCTGCTCGTTGTCCAGAAACGCGAAGAATGTGACGCAAATAGGCAGATTTGGCGGTATCTTGACGAAATCGGAAACCAACGGCCAACCGCCGCGCACATTGTTTCAGCCTCTCCAAGGGCTGTCTGGCGGGTTCAGAGAAGGGCGCGGATCGGGTCCAGCAGACCCTTGTTGCGCAGCGTCCGCACCGGGTAGGTGTCGTCGTTGATGAGCTTGTCGAGACTGAAGCCCGGCTCGATCTTGGCCATCTTCCTGGCCACGGCCTGCGCCTTTTCCAGATCGCCCTGCATGGCGTAGAGCGCGAGCAGGTGGCGGTGCGCCGGGCGCGACAGGGGCGCGGCGCGGGCGGCGGCCTCCCCGGCTTCGATTGCGTCCTGTGGCCGGTTGCAGGCGATGGCGATCACGCAATGCCCGGTGTCCCAGTAGTGGCGGAACGGCGAGGTCCGCGCGATGGCGCAAGCGCGGGCCGACGTCTTGTAGGCGCGGTCCAGGTCGCCCGCCAGCATGTAGCCCTCGGACAGCGACTTCAGCGCATAGGCAGAGGCCGGGTTGCGCTCCACCGCGTTGCGCGCCATGTCGATCACCCCTGCGGTGTCCCCCACGGTCGTGGCCCGGACCTTGGCGACGATGGACTGCACCAGCGCATTGTCGGAATCCAGTTCGATGGCGCGGTAGTACAGCTCCATCGTCTCGTCCATGAGGTCGCTCTGGTCCGCCTCCGACAGCTCCATCATCTGCGTCATGCGGATCAGGCTGCACCACGCGAGGTAGATGCCCGACGGGTCGTTGCGGAAGGCCTGATCCATCAAGCCGTAGGCCTCGCGCAGGGCATCCTGGTCGAAGCTGAACATGCGGTAGAGCCCCAGCCGCGACAACGCGGTCGAACGCGACTCGGGCCGGTCCTTCTGCAGCACGTGGGGCAGCTTGCCGAGGATCTGGTCCGCCGCCTCGAAAACGGTGCGGGCGACCGCCTCCTCGCTGTTCATCACGTCCTCCAGCCGATCGATGCGCTGGAGCTTGGAATAGAGGATGCGCGCACTGGGCTGGTGCACGGCCTTCAGGAACAGCGTGTGGCCCTCGTTGTCCTGCACGATCTGGCTGTGGATCACCACGTCGCTGTCCGGCGCCTCGATAGCGCCCGAAAGCTCCGGGTCCGCCTGACGCCATGCGCGCACCTGCTCGCCGATGTTCTCGCCGATCTGGTTGGACAGGACCTCGCTCATGATCTGGCTGTGCAGGCCGCCCGACACGTCGCTGCGGCAACTGATGAGAACGCCCTTGCTGTCCGACGGCGTCGCGCGGGAGATCATCGTCTGAAGCTGCGCGCGCTCCTGCCTGAGCCAGTCCTCGAACTCCGGGTCGCGGACGTCCATGCCTTCCAGCAGCTCGGTGCGCTCGTCGCCGGGGACGACCTCTTCCAGCAGGTCGACACGAACACCGGCCTGCTCCAGCCAGACGGCGCTGCGGTCCGACCCAAGGCGCACCGCCTCGTCGCCGAGCGCGCTGCGCAGCTTGGACAGGGCCTGTCTGAGGTTGGCGCTGGCCTGCTCGGGACCGAAGGTCGACCAGAGCTTGTCCTCAAGCCAGCGGCGTGTGCGGTTCATGCCGGGACTCAGCGCCAGCATCGCGATGAGGGCCTGATTCTTTGCGCCTTTCGGGGTCAGGTCCATGCCGTTTGGACCGACCACCCTGAAGGGGCCGAGCACCTCGATCCTCAGAATATTGTCCTGCGGTCCGGACATGGATTACCCCTTAGGTCACGCGACGTTAACACCGGCTCACGAGACCGGCAACACTCGTGAAATTTCCGTAAATCAATTACTACAATTCGTTAAGCAATTTGACGCAACGGCAGGCATCGGGTCTGAATTGGTCGAAATGCGGGGTTGGGGAGAAAAGACGGCATGCCTGTATTCGGGATCGATAATCACCAGAACCATCAGAACCACCAAAATCATCAGAATCACCAGAACCATCAAAACCACCAGAATCACCAAAACCACCAGGCGACGGAAAACCACCAGTCGGGCCCGGACAGCGGGTTCACCGGGGCGGCCCTCGGCATGGCGCGGGATGGCACGGTGGGGTTCTGGGACGGTTCGCCCGACCGGGAGCCGCACCCCACCGGCCGCGACAGCTGGGCCGCGCTGAAGGCCATGGAGACCGGACCGCGCCGGGCGGTCCTAGACCAGGCGCTGACGGGCATGTTCGGCGTCTCCCTCGACACCTCCACCGACACCAACGACGAGGGGCGCGTGACCCTGGGCGGCGAAACCATCGTCACGCTCAGGAAACCCACGAACGCCTTCCTCGCCCAGAACCAGCTTGGCTTCCTGCGCACCTACGCCGACCTGCGCGGCGACCGGCTGTCGGAAATCGTCATGCAGACCGGCGACATCCAGAGCTTCTTTGCCCTCGTCGGCTACATGGCGCCGGACGCCACAAAGTGGACGCTGGCCCTGAACCAGGCGATCTACCGTCTGTGCACGATGATCGAGCAGCCGCTGAAGCATGCCTTCGACGTGGCCCGCCCGATCGCCATGACCGCCAAGGTGCAGCCGATCATCCAGACGCCGGGTCACGGGTCGTGGCCCTCGGGCCATGCCACCGAAAGCTTCGCCTCGGCAACGCTGCTGACGCGGCTGTTCTACAACAGGGCCTTCGATCCGGTGCAGCAGATCGCGGACGGCAACGAGCTTTACCGCCATGCCGAACGCATCGCGATGAACCGCACCGTGGCGGGTGTGCACTTCCCCACCGACAGCATGGCCGGCGCCGTCCTTGGCGTGACCCTGGCCGAAGCGCTGGTCCGGCTTCTCGACGGCGAGACCGAGGTCAAGGCGCGCACCTTCCACGGCGATGCCTATGCCGGCGACTTCACCCTGAAGGCGCTGACCGACGCGCTGGCCGGCAACACGATCATCGAGACGACATCCGTCACCTTGACCGCGGACATCATCCCGGCGTGGCTGCGCCGCATGTGGGCCGACGCCAAAGAGGAATGGTAAGGGTTTAACCAGTACCCGGCGCACGCCGGACGTTGTCGGTGGGCCGGGGTGCTGCAAGGCGCCCCGGTGTTTCTTTGTGCGCCAGTCCGCTTTTCGTCAGACCGGCAGATCGGCCCCCGGCCCGCTGCCCTGCGCCACGACGATATAGGCCCCGAGCCGCGACCTGCGGACCTCATCGACCTCGAACAGATCGAGGGCAGCCGGGTCCAGGTCGTCGGTCTGCGTGGTTGCCGGGTTCTGCGCGTTGGCCGCAATCAGCCCGGCCGAAAGCCCCAGCGCCCGCGTCAGGCGACCAGCAGCGGCGCTTGTCCCCCCCAGCCGCCGGGCGGAGCTGGACAGCGTGCCGCTCCCCCGTGTGCCGCCGGAGAAGGCGCCATGATCCACGAGCGTTGAAACCGTTGGGGTCGCCACCGTCCACTCCGACCCTTGAGCACTGTAGAACGCCGGGGCGAAGTTCGCATGGGTCGGCACCGGGTGACGAGGTGTCCAGACCGCCGCACCGCAGGAGAACACCTGACGCGCCGCGGTGGTGACCAGCGCATTGTGACAGCCGGACGGCGTCACCGGACAGTCGTCCTGCGGCTGGGTGTAGGAGGCCGCCGTTTTGCTCCATCCGTAGGCGCCTGTGTGATCGAAATAGGCCTGCCGCCCGCGCATGAGGCTGCCGCCAAGGGCGTCGTCGCGCTGGATCTGGCAGAGAACGCAGACCTCCGCGTCGCCGTCCTGACGCACGTCGATGGTCCATGCGCCGGGCTGGGCCACCTCCTCGCGGGGTTTGCGCTGCTTGGTAGGGGCAAGGGCCAGCGTGTAATGCGCCGCCTCCACCCCGTCCGCCCCGGCAGGGCGCTCCGGCACGTGATACAGCCGCGCGATGGACGTGCCCTTGTCCTCCAGCGACACGATCTCTCCGGGCTGCAACTTGAGAAACCCTGTGGTGGTCCCGTCCGGCGCGGTCACCGACAGGGCGAGATCGCCGGTGGTGGCGTTGCGCGGATGGAATTCAACGAAGCTCGCGGTCATGTCGTCGGGCTGGACGCGGACCACGGCCTGCGCCTCCGCGCCCTGCTGAAGGTCGAAGCCACACAGCAGGCCACCGCGGTAACTGTTGCCGAAGGACCAGACGATGCGCACCGGCTGGCCGGTGACTTCTTCCCAGACGCGCGCCTCACGCGCTAGTTGCCGTTCGACGAAGCGGGTGCCGTTCTTCGGCCCGGCGGTGATGCCCAAGGACAGGTTAACGATGACCGGCGCTGCGGCGTCGATCTCTGCCGCGCGGCGCAGGATCCACCGCAGCCCCTGCACCATGTAGCTTTCGAACCACATGCCAGAGGTGTCGTCGATGGTCTCGGACGGCAGTTGCACCGCGATCAGCGGCCAGTCCCGGACGGGATCGTGCTCATCCAGCGGATCGGCCCCGGCGGCGAGGTCCAGCACATGCGTCCCGTGACTGGTCTGCGCCCCGAGCGCCGGACGCGTCCGCACCCCACCCAGCGCCCTGTTGAGCCGGGCATAGGTCGCGTCCTCCGGCAAGGGCAGCAGGGCGTCGATGTCCGCCGCGTTCAGCACCTGTCCCGACAGGACCCCACCCTCCGTGCTGCGGCTTTCCAGCGCCTGCAGCCAGACCGCGTGAAAGCGGGTGCGGGCGGTGCCGTCCGGCACGAACTTGCGGAACCGGGCGTTCAGGAACCCGACGCCGTCGTCGATGATCGCCACGATCGGGGTGCCCGGGGGGATGGCCTCTGCAGCCGTCGCGGGCGCGGACGCCACCGCGGCGGGCGCCTCCTCCAGCCGGACCGGGACGCCGGTGTCCAGCACATCGAACAAGGAAGCGTGTTCGCTGTCGGGCGTGCCGACCTTGCGGTACAGCGCGTATTCGTCCGGCAGGGTCGCGTGAGTCGCGGGGTCGTCGATGCGGGCCTGCAGGGCTTGCGTCTCGTGCGGGTCCATCAGCAGGACCGTGCTGGCCGCCAGAGCGTCGACCAGCGCCTGGCGCGCGGCCAGCGGATCGGTCCCGGTTTGCAGCGCGACGAAGATCGGCTCGTACTCCGCGCCGCTGTCCGGACGCTCCGGCGGCAGGGCGTCCAGACGTTTGCCCAGCAGGCGCGACCAGTCGAGATAAGCGTCGCGAAAGGTGTGCGGCCGCGGTACGCTCCAGGTAAAACCCATCGAAATTCCCCCCTGTGTGCCTTTGCGTAAATCAAAGGCGGTTTCCGTGGGCCGGTCAAGCAAGCCGCTGGAATGCCAAGGTGAATTGCGCAGAATTCACGCCCTCCGATGCGTGAATTACCGACCCCTGAACCGCAATTAATCACGCATTCACGCGCAAATTGCGGAGCACTCACGGTACGATCACGCACGCTGCGCATGCTTGGGTCAACGCATCGTCAACAGCGCCTATAGAGCGCCGGGACCATCCGGGGGAAGATATGACACGTACCCAGACGCCAGACCAGACAAGGGCCCGAAAGCGCGCCCCGACGCTGGCCACCACGACACTGAAGGTGATCGACGGCGGAGGTGCCCGGATCGGCCCCCGTCACCAAGCCATCGTGCCGGAGGCGCCGCGCCTCTGCGTCTCGGAACTGGCCGCCGACATGGCCGAGATCTTTGCCCTCTCGCTCTTGCGGAAGCGCGGGCTGGCGGACCTGGATGATCCCCATTGCGCGGTCTGGATCGACGGCGCCACGCATTTCACGCTGCACGAACTGCTCTGCGATCTGCGCAGCCTCGCATGGTTCGACCAGACCCGCAGCCTGCCGGAAATCGCAGGCGACGCCGAGGCCGAGCAGCGGCGCGCCCTGCGCTGGAACGCCGACGGGCAGCTTACCCTCAGGACGCTGTTCAACTGCGGTGTCGCGCTGCGCGGCACGCAGACCCGCGTGTCGCGCTTCTGGAGCGGGGACCACGCCGGGACCGTAACCGACCCGGTGCGCCGCCCGCCTGCGCCCGATGCGCCGATGTCGGTGTGGCTCGACTGGTGCGGACGGCACAGCGGCGCAACGCTTCAAACGCCGCCTGAACGCGAAGGCGCCATTGATCCCGGCACGCTCGAGGACATGTCCGGCGGCCTGCACGAGACGCCCGCGGGCCGCCCCTTCTACAACGCCGCGCTCAAGGCGCTGGCCCATCGCGCCGCGCTCGACGGCGGGCTGGCGCTGTCGGAACCGATGTGGCGCGGTCCCCGCCTGCTGGCGCTCATGGCCGAGGCCGAGACCCGCGCCCGCCGTGCCGCGCTGGACCTCCTGATGTCCCGCAGCCGCCTGGCCCGGCCTGCCGTGACTGCCGCACGAATGACCGTCTGGCTGGCGCGCGAGGAGCGAGGGAATGAACCGACGAACGCGCTCTACCGTGCCGCCGCCGACGAACTGGCGGAATGCGCGCCGAACCTTCTTTACTGGGTCAGCCGCGACAACGGCACGCTGCGCGGCTGCCAGAGGTTCGACACCTCGCTTTTCCTGCCGCTGGCGGAACCGGAGCGGCAGGCGGTGCCGCCCTCCGACTGCGCCAGCCATGTCGTCGTGGCCGGTGCCATGGCGACCCTGTTGAAGGCGGTGTTCGACACGTCGCGGCGCGCGCAGATCCAGATGGTCGGCACCACGGGACCGGCGCAGGCGCTGGGGGAAGAGGCGGACCGCATGGCCTCCAACATCGCGCTGGCCCGCATCGTGTCGGGCGGCTGGCATCCTGCCGAGAACATCCAGCAGTTGCGGCTGGGTCAGGCCATCGCGTTGCAGGTGCTGCGCGAGACGCTGGAGACCGACAACCGCAGCGCCACGCTCGACCTTACCGATTTCGACGACCGCCCGCTGCGGATCGAGGCCCACCCCCGGCACTTCGGGCGGGGCTTTGCGCAGTTGCGGGCCAATGGCGCAGCGGTGCCCTGGCCGCAGGAGGCCGCGCCGCCCGCCGCGCACCTGACCGCCGTCGTCTAGCGCGCGGCCAGCTCGCGTGGCGCGGGCACGGTGCCCGAGATCTCGAGGATCAGCTTGCGCTTCACGGCCTCGGCAAAGCTGTCGCGGCTCTCTGCCGTCACCACGAAGGCACCGGGGCCGCCTATGATCCGCTCTTCATAAAGCGCCTCAAGCCCGCCCTGCGCGCGCCCGGGATCATCCGACCGCAGGATCGGCAGGGCGTTGATCGTCACGCCCGCCGCCAGCACGGTATCGCGGGCCTCCTCGATGGAGGGCCCCGACCAGTTGTTCGCGCTGTCGCCCGAGAAGTCGATCACTTGCCGCCAGCCTTCATGTGCGTTGGTGTCCATCAGCCGCAGCGCATCCAGCAGCGCAGCCCCGATGGCGTTGCGGCCGTAGGCCTGGCGCGGCTTGCCGGTCAACTCGTCCGCAAAGGCCTGCGCCGTCTCCGGCCCGTCGATCAGCATCCAGTCGGCCACGACGGCGGTATTCGCCGCCCATTCCACATAGGTGACCGCGATGCTGCCGTAGGCGGTGCCGCCGATGGCCGCCAGCACTTCCGGGTCGGTGATGGCTTGCGCGTAGCCCTGCCGCTGGAAGGCGATCTCGCGCGAGTCGATGCTGCCGGAGGCGTCCGCCAACAACACCAGTTCGAGGTCGGTATCCTGCGCCTGCGCCACGCTGGCGCTGAGCAGAAAGGCCAAAACACGTGCCAGCATCCGAAGTCCCCCACATATGATCCGGAAAAGGCTAGCACGGCGGCCGCACAGCTCCAGCCTTGATGCGTGTCAAGGCACGCAGAGGTGATCCGCGCCATCGTAGCCAGAGGGAGACCAAGGAGACCGCCATGACCCGCCTCGCCATTCTGCTCTGCAGCCTCGCGCTGCCCGCTTTCGCACAGGATGCGGAGGTCGGGCGCGACCTCTTCACCCGACACTGCGCCACCTGCCACGGCCTCGAAGGACAGGGCGACGGGCCGATGGCGGGCGTTATGATGATCAAGCCGGTCAACCTGACCGAACTCGCCGCGCAGAACGGCGGGACCTTTCCGATGGAGAGGGTGGTCAAGCGGATCGACGGGCGCGATCCGCTGGTCAGCCACGGCTCTCCCATGCCGGTCTACGGAGACTTTTTCGAAGGGGTCTTCGACGTACCGATCAAGACCCCGGCCGGACAGCCCGTTCTGACTTCGCGCCCGGTCGTGGACCTCGTGGCCTTCATCACGCAAATCCAGCGGCAGGAATGAGTCAGCGGCAGATGCCCTCGGTCTCCACGTCCTTCCACGGCACCCGCACGCGCGGTGTCGTGATGACGCGGTCCAGCCGGTCGATGGGCATCTCGGCGGCGATCAGGCTGCGCAGGCGGGCGGTGCGCGGCGCCTCCGGGTCCAGCAGACGGCAACAGACGTATTCCTCCACGATGCTGCCCTGCTGTTCGTAGCCGTAGTCGAGAAAGCGCGTCGTGTTGTCCGGATCGAAGAGGTAGGGGTCCTTGGATGCGACGTGCTCGTTCAGGGCCTTCAGCGGCGTGTAGCCGGTGCGCTTCCGGTTCTGCCACTGCCAGACATGGGTCGCCTCGTGAGCGAACAGCATGGCGTCCAGCAGGTCGACCTCCTCTGGCCAGCCCTCCAGAAAATCGGGGCGGTAGATGTCGTCGCGGATCATCACCTTGTTGAAAAGCACCGTGGCCGCGGGCGCGACGGTGACCTCGGTGGTTTCCGAAAGCGGCGGCCAGATGCGTTCCTGGCACGTCGTGCGCGGCCGGACCGGGATCCGGTAGGTCATCGCACCGGCGAAATGACCATCGACCAGCCGGATCTTCGAAGTGTCGAGGTCCGGGCCGTGGATGGCAGCCAGGTACTCGGCCTCCGACGGGGTCAGGGGCCGGCCACAGGCCGCGAGGAGAAGAAGGAACAGCAGGGCAAGGCGCATGGCCGGAGGATGGCGCGACGACGGGCGGATTGGCAAGCGGTGTCGGAACGGCCACGCAAAAAAGAGCCAACCGTCTGGCGGCCGCGAATCCCATTCGATCCATCGACCGTTTCCAATTGGCCTCGCAACGGAAAACAGGGCAATTCACACGGTTCAGATGTGGGGCCGAATTGCCCGCAATCTGTGATTGTCAATCCGTGACGCAATCATCGCATAAAGCCCAATTACCGCATTCATAGACAAGTTCAAAACTTGCGCGAATTGACCGAAATCGGGCAGAACTTTGTGCAATTTATGTCTCAGTGCCCCGTTTTTCCGTGGGCCGTTTTGAGGAAATTTTTCTCTTGCCCACGATTTCCCAGTCGCAGATCGACGAGCTTCGCACCAGCGCGTCGACCGCCCTCTCCGCCCTGAACACAGCCTATGCCACGCAGGCCCTGGCCGAAACGCTCCCCCTGATCGGGACCAGCCTCGGCGGGTCCGTGAACGACGCGACGCAGGTGGTCGGCGACGTCCGCACCGCCCTTCTGAACGCCCTGTCGGCGTTGTCGGGGGCGGCCTCTTACACCGCTGCGGAACTGGAAATCGAGGTCGCCAACGCCCTGTCTTCGCTCGGCCTGTCCGGCGTCGTGGTCAGCGCCAGCGTCGGCACCAACAGCGTCACGCTGACACTGGGCGCCAGCGGCGAGGAAACCGCGCACCTCGGCCTTGCGGGCGACCTCGCCCTGCCCGGCCTGGGCCTGTCGCTTTCGGGCACCGCAGAGGTCGCCGCAGCCGCCGCGCTGAACCTGACGCTCGGGGTGGATGCGGCGGGCTTCTTCATCGAAACCGCCGGCTCGGGAGTGGACCTGTCGCTGGGGACGACCTCGGTCGATTTCGCGGCGACCGCCAATATCGGCGTCCTGAATTACATCGTCGCCGATGCCGGGTCCGATCTCGACCTCGACTTTGCCATCGACCTGATCGACCCGAATGGCGACGGCATGCTGCGCCTGTCGGAGCTGTCGCAGGATTTCCTGAACGTCCTGCTGACCGGCGACGCCGATATCTCCCTTTCGCTCGCCGCCGATTTCGGCACCGGCGCCCTGCCCTCCGTCTCTACCGTACTGGATGTGGACTGGCAGTTCGTCAACGCCACCGTGACGCCGGGCGATCAGAACATCAGCTTCGGCAACCTGCCGACCGTCGTCCTGAGGGACGTGACGCTGGACCTTGGGACCTTCCTCGAAAACGTCATGCTGCCGATCTTCGACGCGATCGAGCCGCTGATCGAGCCCGTGGGCAAGGCGCTTGAGGTCATCACCGCCGACATCCCTTTCCTGAAGTACTTTCCCGACTGGCACGAGACGCTGGACCTGACCGGCGACGGCACGGTCAACCTCCTGGATCTCGTCAAGCTGGCGGCGCCGAACTTCGACCTGCGTCCGCTCGAGGACTTCATCGAGCTGGCGGAAGACGTGGTCAAATGGGCGGAGTACCTGTCCTCCGTCAACCTCGGCGAGGCGGGGCTCAACTTTGGCGATTACGCGCTGGAGACCGGGCAGGACGTGCGCGCGCTTGCGTTCAAGCTGGCGGATTCGGACCTCGACCTGCAGGGGCTGGCGGACAACCTGTCGGACGTGGTCGCCAACGTGTCCGGCAGCGACTGGGGCGCCGCCGGGGCGGATGGCACGACGCCGAAGGACATGCTGCAGGAGATGATCGAGGGCACCAGCTTTGCCCTGCCGATCCTGCAGGATCCGGGCCAGGCGCTGTCCCTGCTGCTGGGCGGCGACGCCGACCTCGTGGAGATCTACTTCCCCACGGTCGACTTCGAGGTGGGCGGCGACAGCCTGGTCAACCTGCCGATCTTCCCGGGCATCACGGTCAACATCGGCGGGTCCATCGGCGCCGCCTTCGACCTCGCCTTCGGCTACAGCACACGCGGACTGGCCGCCCCCGGCGCATCCGTTCTGGATGCACTCAACGGGCTCTACATCATCGACGGCGCCGGGCCGGAGGCCTCCGTCTCTGCCACCATCGACCTCGGCGCCTCGCTCGACGCCTATATCGCCAGCATCTACGGCGGCGGCAACATCACCGGAACGATCAACCTCGACATCGCGGATGGCATCCAGAGCGAACGGGGAAGGCTGTACTACGACGAGTTCCTGACAGCGATCACCTCCAACCCGTTCAGCGCCTTCGACGCCTCCGGGTCGATCACCGCCGGGCTGTCGCTGGCCGCGAAGGTGCTGGGCGGCGACCTTTTCCGGCTGGAGACACCGCAGTTCACCCTGGCGGACTTCAACTTTTCCGGGCGCGCGGCGCTGGCGACCTCCACTTCCACTCTGGGGCTGGGCGCACTGTCGGGTGGCACGCTGACCCTGAACACCGGCGCGCTCGCGGGCAACCGGCTGGTCGGCGACGCCGCGGATGGCGCAGAGGTGGTCTATGTCAGCTCTGCCGGCGGCAGCGACGTCACCGTCTCGATCAACGGCTATGCAGAGACCTACGGCGGCGTCACGCTGCTGCTGGCGGCCGGAGGGGCGGAGAGCGACCAGCTTGTGCTGGCCGAGACGCTGACCGTCGCCGCGCAGCTTTCGGGCGATGCCGGCCAAGACATGCTCGCGGGTGGCGCCGGGGACGACACGCTGGAAGGCGGCGACGGCAACGATACGCTCTTCGGACGCGACGGCGACGACAACCTCTCCGGCGGGATCGGCGACGACCTGTTCTATGGCGGCGACGGCGCCGACACCATCGTCGGCGGCGACGGGGAGGACATGGTGACCTATGTCCTGTCCTCCGCCGGGGTGAACGTGAACCTCGGCACGGGGAACGGCACCGGCGGCAGCGCCGAGGGCGACAGCCTGTCCCAGATCGAGGTGCTTCAGGGCTCCAACCACCGCGACACGCTGACCGGCAGCGCCGGGAACGAAATGCTGATCGGCCTGCTGGGCGACGATTCCGTCGCGGGCGCCGGGGGCGACGACGTGCTTCTGGGATCGGAGGGTGCCGACACGCTGGACGGCGGCACCGGCGCAGACACCATGGTCGGCGCGATGGGCGATGACGTGTACTTCGTCGACGATACCGGCGACGTGGTGGACGAGAACCGCTACGGCGAGATCGGCAACGGGACGGTCAGTGCCGCGGCGGGCGGCGTGGACGAAGTGCGCGCGGCGATCAGCTGGTCCATCGCCACCGGCAGCCAATACCAGATCGAGAACCTGACCCTGATCGGCAGCGCCATCTCCGGCACGGGCAACGACAACGCCAACGTGCTGACCGCGAACCAGTCGGCATTGCCCGGCGGATCGCTCTACGGCGGGGCAGGCGACGACACGCTGAACGGCTCGGCCGCGGGCGAGTGGCTGGACGGCCAGTCCGGTGCCGACAGCATGATCGGTCTCGGCGGCGACGATACCTACGTGGTCGACAATCTGGTCGACGAGATCGTCGAGACCGCCGGGAACGGCGCCGATGCGGTGATCTCCAAGCTCTCGACCTTCGCGCTCGACGCGTGGCACGACATCGAGACGCTCTATGTCGACGCCTCGGTGACCGACGGCGACCTGACCGGCAACGCGCTGGACCAGACGCTGGTTGGCGCGCATGGCGACGACACGCTCGAAGGCAAGGGCGGGGCGGATGCCTACTTCGGCGGCGCCGGACGCGACCGGGCCAGCTATCGCAGCGCGGCCTCGGCGGTGCTGATCGACCTGACAGAGGCCACCCAGTCCGGCGGCGATGCCGAGGGCGACACCTATGTCAGCATCGAAGAGATCGAAGGTTCCGCCCACGGCGACACGCTGATCGGCGACGGCACCGACAACGAACTCTACGGGCTAGGCGGCGGTGACACGCTGCTGGGCGCGGCGGGCGGCGACACGCTCTGGGGCGGCACCGGCAACGACAGCCTCGACGGCGGGGCGGACGCGGACACGCTGGTCGGCGGCGATGGCGACGACACCTACGTGGTGGACCACGCCGCAGAGCAGGTGACCGAGATCGGCACCGGCACCGACCTTGTCGAGGCCTGGGTGGACTGGTCGCTCGACACCTCGAGCCAGCAGAACATCGAGGACCTGACCCTCTTCGGCACAGCCCGCACCGCGACCGGCAACGCGCTCGACAACACCCTTACCGGCACGGCGGGCAACGACCGGCTGAACGGCCTCGCCGGAGAGGACACGATGATCGGCGGCGGCGGAGACGACACCTACGTCGTCGACAACGCACTGGATTCGATCGCGGACAGCGACGGCCACGACCTGATCGAACTGCTCTCTGCCGGGACGGGAAGCTTCGACATGTCGGTGCAGGCCGTGGCCGTCGAGGACCTGACCGTCACCGACAACGCCCGCGCCATGGCGATCACCGGCAACGCGCTGGACAACCGGATCACCGGCAACACCTACGGCGACACCATCAGCGGCGGAGACGGCAACGACACGATCATCGCGGGTGCGGGCGGACGCGCCGTGATGAACGGCGACGACGGCGACGACGATTTGCGGCTGTCGCTCGCCTCGCTGGGGTCGAACTACATCCACGGTGACCTCGGCACCGCCGACATCATGCGGATGGACTGGTCCGACGCGACCGGAACCATCACCTACACGAGCAACTCCGGCGGCACCTATTATCGCACGCACGTCGACAACTTCGGTTACACCTACGTCTACTTCGACGGCATCGAGGCCTTCGACCTGCGGGGCGGCGCCGGAAAGGACACCTTGGTCGGCGGCGACCTCGACGACACGCTGCACGGCAACGGCGGCAACGACCGTCTGTACGGCTATCGCGGCGCGCTGGACGTGTCCGGCGGGGCGGGGCATGACCTCGTCTACGCGAACGTGCGCACGGCAGACGACGTGGACCTCGGGCTCGACTTCACGCTGCGGCTTGCCGATACGCAAGACGGGACGGTCACGGTCAATGCCGGCACCGCGGTCGAAACCCGCTGGGAGGGGATCGAGCAGATCCGCCTGACCACCGGGTCGGGCAACGACCTCTTGGACACGCGCGGCGTCGCCTCCAGCAGCAACCACTTCAACACCTCGAACGCCTTCGATTCCGGCGATGGCGACGACACCTTCGCCACCGACCTGCTGGCGCTCGGGGCCACCGTGTTCACCGCGGGCGCGGGCTATGACAGGTTGATCCTCGACTGGAGCACGGCGAAATACCTAGTGAACCTGACGTCGAACTCGGGCGGCACCTTCTACCGGACCTACGCCGACAACTTCGGCTACGTCTACCAGCACTACTCCGACATCGAAGAGATCGACATCGAGACCGGCGCAGGCAGCGATGAACTCTATGCCGTGGGCGGCCGCGACCGCTTCATCACGCAGGGCGGCAACGACCGCATCCACGGCGCGGACAAGGGCGACACCATCGTTGCGGGCGAAGGTCACGACTGGGCCCACCTCGACCTGCGTTTCGACCCGGCGACAGAGACCGACCCGGCGGAGGACATCTCTCTCGTCCTCGCGGACATCGCCTCTGCGGAGGCGGTGTTCTTTGCCGGCACCGGCGACGAAACCCACGTCCAGGGCCTTGAGCAGTTCACACTCTACACCGGCGCGGGCAACGATACCGTCGACACGCGGGGTGTGGGATCGAATTACAACCTATTCAACAAGAGCAACTACTTCGACGCAGCCGATGGTGACGACCTGTTCGCCACCGACCTCAGCGCGCTCGGTTTCTCGCGGTTCGTGGCCGGTGAGGGCTACGACAAGCTGATCCTCGACTGGAGCGCGACGCTCCACGCCACCACGCTGTTGTCCAATTCGACCGACACCTTTTACCGGACCTACGTCGACAACTACGGGTACACCTACCTCTACTATTCGGACATCGAAGAGATCGACATCAAGACCGGCGCAGGCAGCGACATTCTCTATGCCATCGGCGGCCGGGATCGCTTCATCACGCAGGGCGGCAACGACCGCATCCACGGCACCGACAAGGGCGACACCATCATCGCGGGCGAAGGCCACGACTGGGTGTCGCTCGACCTGCGCTTCGATCCCGCGACCGAGACCGATCCGGCAGAGGACATCACAGTCAACCTGCTCGACCTGCAGTCGAACACCGCGACCTATTACGCGGGCACCGAGGACGAGACGCAGCTGCAGGGGATCGAGCAGATCCATCTCTACACCGGCGCGGGCAACGACACCTTCGACGCGCGGGGCGTGGCGTCCTCCAAGGATTACTTCGCCTACAACAACCACTTCGACGCAGGCGCGGGTGACGACGCCTATCTGACCGATCACCTGTCGCGCGGCACGGCGAACTTCGTGGCCGGTGCAGGCTACGACAGGCTGACGATCGACTGGTCGGCCACCGCCAACGCCGTCGAATTCCAGAACAACTCCAGCAGCACATGGTATCGCGGTTACGTGAACGGCTGGGGTTACATCTACCAGTATTTCTCGGACATCGAAGAGATCGATATCACCTCCGGTTCGGGTGGCGACAATCTGCTCGCCATCGGCGGCCGGGACCGTTTCGTCACCAACGGCGGCAACGACCGTATCCACAGCGCGGATAAAGGCGACACGATCATCGCGGGCGAGGGTCACGACTGGGTGTCGCTCGACCTGCGCTTCGATCCCGCGAGCGAGACCGATCCGGCCGAGGACATCACCGTCAACCTGCTGGATTTGCAGTCGAACACGGCGACCTACTACGCGGGCACCCAGGACGAGACGCAATTGCAGGGGATCGAACAGATCCACCTCTACACCGGTGCGGGCAACGACACCTTCGACGCGCGGGGCGTCTTTTCGACCTACGACCTGTTCGGCTCCAACAACCACTTCGATGCAGGCGCGGGTGACGACGCCTATCTGACCGATCACCTGTCGCGCGGCACGGCGAACTTCGTGGCCGGAGCGGGTTATGACAAGCTGACCATCGACTGGTCGGCCACCGCCAACGCCGTCGAATTCCAGAGCAACTCCAGCAGCACGTGGTATCGCGGCTACCTGAACGGCTGGGGTTACATCTACCAGTACTTCTCGGACCTTGAGGAACTGGACATCACCTCCGGTTCCGGCAACGACAGCCTGCGCGCCATCGGCGGGCGGGACCGTTTCGTCACCAACGGCGGCAACGACCGGATCTACGGCGCGGACAAGGGCGACACCATCGTCGCGGGCGAAGGCCATGACTGGCTGCAGCTCGACATGCGGTTCGACCCCGCGACCGAAATCGACCCGGCAGAGGACATTTCCCTGATCCTCGCCGACGCGCAGAGCGCCGAAGCGGTGTTCTACGCCGGAACGGAGAACGAGACGCGCGTCTCCGGCATCGAACAGATCCACCTCGCGACGGGTGCGGGCAACGACACGCTCGACACGCGGGGCGTTGCCTCGCACGTCAACTGGTTCAACTTGTCGAACTGGTTCAGCAGCGGCGCGGGCGACGACCATTTCGCCACCGATCTGCTCGCCATCGGATCGGGCTACTTCGATGGCGGCACGGGCACCGACCTGTTGACCCTGGACTGGAGCACGGCCACCAACGGCATCACCTACCATCCGCAGTCCGACGGGTCGGTCTATTACCGGGTTTATGTCGACGCCTACGGGTACGTCTACCAGACCTTCGCCAACGTCGAGCAGTTCGACCTAGAAGGCGGATCGGGCCACGACAACCTGCGTGGCGGCGCGCTGGACGACACGCTCACCGGCAATGACGGGCGCGACACGATCGGCGCCGGGGCCGGAGACGACAGCGTATCCGGCGGGGCCGGCAACGACCACATCACCCTTGGCGCAGGCAACGACACGGCCGAGGGCGGCGCAGGCGACGACACCATCCTCGGGTCGACAGGAACAGACGACAACGTGGCCGTGTACCGGACACCGCTGTCCGGCCTCTTCGTCACCGACCTGGGGGGCGGCGTGTACCAGGTCAGCTCGGCCAGCGAGGGCACGGACCGGCTGGAGAACATCCGGACGCTGCGCCTGACGGACGGGGTGACGACTTCGGATCATGCCATTGCGGACCTCGTGAACACCGCCCCTGCCCTGCCCGCCGACACGGCGGTGACCCTCACACAGGGACAGGCCGGGCCGGTCTACACCGCCAGCGCCACCGACGCGCAGGGCCACGCCGTCACCTTCTCGCTTTCGGGCCCAGACGCGGCGCTCTTCACCATCGACCCGGCGACTGGCGAGATCGCCTATGCCGGCAACGTGGCCGAGCTCCTGCCCAATAGCGCGGCGGGAACTTCCGACTACGCGCTGATCGTGACGGCCTCCGACGGCGTCGCAAGTTCGACGCAGACCCTGACGGTCACGGCGGTGAACACCTATCTGCCCACCGCG
Source organism: Sagittula sp. (assembly GCF_052825245.1). Classification (NCBI taxonomy): domain Bacteria; kingdom Pseudomonadati; phylum Pseudomonadota; class Alphaproteobacteria; order Rhodobacterales; family Roseobacteraceae; genus Sagittula; species Sagittula sp. Next base: position 97,667 of record NZ_JBRBWD010000036.1, on the reverse strand, counting down.
CAGGACGACAGCGTCACCACCGCGCAGGACAACGCCGTCACCATCGACGTGCTGGACAACGACGCGGACGGCAACGGCGGCGTACCGGCCATCTCCTCCGTCGCGCAGGGCAGCCACGGCACCGTCACCGCGCAGGACGGCCGGATCGTCTACACGCCCACCGCCGGCTACCATGGAGCGGACAGCTTCACCTACGAGATCGCCAACGCGCTCGGCCACCGCACCTCGGCCAGCGTCGATGTCTACGTGAACCGGGTGACGACGCTTTTGGATGGCGAGGCAGAGGACAACCTACGCCCCTGGACAAGCAAGGCGACGACCTTCAACGCGCAGGGGCGGAAATCCCAGGTCCAGGTGACCTTCGACAACGGCCGCGTCGCCGAGACCACCTACGAGAACGGGCGCCGGGCCGCCTATTCCGTGGTGGACAGCGACGATGTCTTTGCCTGGGCGCGGCAGGACCGCACCTACGACGCAAACGGTGCGCCGCTGGAATACGCGATAACCTACGACGACGGGCGCATCCGCACCGGCACCCTGATCGAGCCGGGCCGCTGGGAAACCGTCATGCGCGGCCCCGACGACAGCATCCGCTGGAGCAACGAGACCACCACCACCTTCGACGGCGAAGGCCAGCCCGCCACGCGGCAGACGGTGTTCGACGATGGCCGCACCGCCACCACCACCTATGTCGACGGCACGCGCGCCACCTACACGATCAGCGACGGAGGCGACAGCTTCGGCTGGGCGCAGAAGACCCGCAGCTTCGACGCGGACGGCACGCCGGTCGGTTTCTCGACCACCTACGACGACGGCAGCGTCCGGACCCGCACCTATCTTGGTGACGGGCAGTGGGAAACCGTGCTGCGGGGCCCCGACGATGCGATCCTGAAGGGCAACGTGACCACCACGACCTTCGACGACGACGGCGCGCGGACAGAGCGGGAGACCGTCTTCGACGACGGCCGCATCGCCACGACCACCTTCACCGGCGGCAAGCGCGCGAGCCATTCCATCGTCGACCACGACGACGCCTTCGGCTGGGCCCGCAAGGACCAGACCTTCGACACCAGCGGCGCCCCGGCGGAATACGTGACGACCTACGACAATGGCCGCGTGCGGACCGTGACCTTCCTCGAGGACGGCAGCTGGGAAACGGTATTGACCCGGGCCGACGGCAAGGTCCTGTCAAGCAGCGTGACCACGGACACCTTCGACGCGAACGGCGTGCGTCTGTCCCGGGAAACCGTGTTCGACGATGGCCGCATCGCGACGACCACCTACACCGACGGCATCCGCACCGCCCACAGCGTGACCGACGCCGAGGACGCCTTCGTCTGGGCCCGTCAGGACCGCACCTTCGACACCGCCGGCACCCCGGAAGAGTTCGTGACGACCTACGACGACGGGCGCATCTACACGGAGACCTTCGTCGATGGCCTCCGGACCGAGGGCACGACGGTCGACTCCGACGACGTTTACGACTGGATGCAACGCGTGTTCGAGTACGATGCGAACGGCCAGTTGGCGACCACCACGACAACCTACGACGACGGGCTCATATCCGTGACATGAGGTGGGACGCCGCTTCGTGCGGCGTCTGCCTTTCCTGCCCCGGTCCCACAAACTGCTGTCGCAGCTTTCTAAGGTTGCGCAGCATGCGGCACGTCCCGATCTTTCGGATGCGGCACGTCACGATCTTTCGGATGCGGCACGTCACGATCTTTCGCTGGCCGGGAGTCGTCCCAAACGAAAACTCCCCTTATGCAATCGGCACCAAAAGTACACGATTCGCATACGTTGGCGCTCAACGCACCGCCGCCCGGCAAGACCCGTTTGCTCCAAAGCCCGCCGGACGCCACACGCTCGCCTGGACGCAGCCCTTAAGGCACCAGAACCACGGTCGGTCATGTAAGGAAGGTAACTGAACCCGTTCAGATCGACGATCATGTGTCGTCATTCCGGGAAGTCAGTGGTGAGCCGTGCAGGATTCGAACCTGCGACCCACTGATTAAAAGTCAGTTGCTCTACCAACTGAGCTAACGGCCCACTGTGTGGAGCGCTGTCTAGTCACAACTGCGAATCCCGTCAACCCCGATATCCGGCTTTTTCTCTGCCCAAGGTCAGTATCGTCGAATGGCTTGTGTATAAACGAAAAAGCACAGGTCCGGAACGTCTATAGCGCCGCTGTCACAGGGAATCAGCCGCTGGCGACATGACCGTCCGGTCGTGCTGCCGCTCGTCTTCGTCGGGGTGCTCCACCGGCCGCTCTCTCCCGCGTCGACCAGACCGATGAATCGCGGACACAGACCCAGCCACAATCGCCATGGGCACCCGGGCTTCGCAGGCATCCCGAACGTGTCGGCTGCCCTCCTCTGCCCGACCGCGGCCCGGCCCACCAACGGCCAGGAACCACCAAGCTTCCGCCGATACCACCGAACGGCGTTTCCTCGTCGCGACGGAGTGACCGCCGGCCTTCCCGCCCCCTCTGGCGCGCGTCGGTCTTCGGGCGTATATGCGCGCCATGGATAACGCGCGCGACACAGGCTTGCCCTTCATGAAGATGCACGGGCTCGGCAACGATTTCGTTGTCATCGACGCACGTGCGCGCGCCGTTCAGGTGACACCCGAACTGGCCACGCGGCTGGCGGACCGGCACATGGGCGTGGGTTTCGACCAGCTCGCCCTGATCGAGCCGGGCGGCAACGCGGACGCGCACCTCGTGTTCCTGAACTCCGACGGCTCGACCTCGGCGGCCTGCGGCAACGCCACCCGCTGCATCGCCCGGCACCTGATGACCGAGACCGGCAAGGACCGCCTTGTCCTGACCACCGTCCACGGCGCGCTGCATGCGGTGGATGCCGGAAACGGGCTGACCTCGGTGAACATGGGCGTGCCGGTCCTCGACTGGCAGCGCATTCCGCTGGCGGAGGAGGTGGACACCCTGCACCTGCCCATCGACGGCGATCCGGTGGCGACATCCATGGGCAACCCGCACTGCACCTTCTTCGTGGCGGATGCAGAAGCCGTGGACCTCACGACCTTCGGCCCGGCGATCGAGCATCACCCCCTTTATCCGCAACGCACCAACGTGCAGGTGGCGAGCCTTGTCGGCCCCGACCACCTGCGGATGCGGGTCTGGGAGCGCGGCGCGGGGCTGACGCTGGCTTCCGGTTCCTCGTCCTGCGCCACCGCCGTCGCTGCCGCCCGCCGGGGGCTGACCGGGCGCGCCGTGCGCATCGACCTCGACGGCGGCACGCTGCAGGTTGACTGGCGCGAGGACGGCGTCTGGATGACCGGCCCCACCTCGCATGTCTTCACCGGCACGCTGACCGCCGAATGGCTGGGCCAATGACCGACGCGCCCCGATTCACCACGCTGGGCTGCCGCCTCAACGCCTACGAGACGGAAGCGATGAAGCGCCTCGCCGCCGACGCCGGGCTGACCGACGCGGTGATCGTCAACACCTGCGCCGTCACCTCCGAGGCCGTGGCCAAGGCCCGCAAGGAGATCCGCCGCCTGCGCCGCGACAACCCCGACGCACCGCTGATCGTCACCGGTTGCGCCGCGCAGATCGACCCCGACAGCTTTGCCGCGATGGACGAGGTCACCCACGTCATCGGCAACACCGAGAAAATGGCGCCCGAGACGTGGCGCCGCCTGACCCCCGATTTCATCGGCGACACGCCCCGTGTGCTGGTCAACGACATCATGTCGGTCGAGGAAACCGCCGGCCACCTGATCGACGGCTTCGGCACCCGCTCGCGCGCCTACGTGCAGGTGCAGAACGGCTGCGACCATCGCTGCACCTTCTGCATCATCCCTTACGGCCGCGGCAACTCGCGCTCCGTTCCGGCAGGGGTGGTGGTCGACCAGGTGAAGCGGCTGCGCGACGAGGGCTACAACGAGGTCGTGCTGACCGGCGTCGACCTGACGTCCTGGGGCGCGGACCTGCCCGGGCAGCCACGGCTCGGCGACCTTGTGCTGCGGCTGATGAAGCTGACCGACATTCCGCGCCTGCGGATCTCCTCCATCGACTCGATCGAGGCGGACGACGCGCTGATGCAGGCCATCGCGACCGAGCCGCGCCTGATGCCACACCTGCATCTGTCCCTGCAGCACGGCCACGACCTGATCCTGAAGCGGATGAAGCGGCGCCACCTGCGCGACGACGCCATCCGCTTCTGCGAGGAGGCGCGCGCCCTGCGCCCCGACATGACCTTCGGGGCCGACATCATCGCGGGCTTCCCGACCGAGACGGACGAACACTTCGACGCCTCGCTGCGGCTGGTGGAGGACTGCGGCCTGACGTGGCTGCACGTCTTCCCCTACTCGGCACGGCCCGGCACACCGGCCGCCAAGATCCCCAACCGGGTGGACGGCACCACGATCAAGGACCGCGCCGCCCGCCTGCGCGCCGCCGGCGACGCCGCCGTGATCCGCCATCTCGCAGCGCAGGAGGGGCGCACGGCGCAGGTGTTGATGGAAGCGCCCGACATGGGCCGCACGGAACAGTTCACCGAGGTAACCTTCGCCACGCCGCAACCCACCGGCCAGATTGTCGCCGCGCGCATCACCGGCAGCGAAGGCACCCGGCTGACCGCCACGCCGCTCTGAGCCCTCGGCACCACGCCGCGCCTCTGGCCCGACGCCCGGCACGATCCACGCTTTACCCGGCGCACGCCACATGCGACGAACGCCGCGGCCCCAGACCGGATCCCAAGACCCCATGCACACCAATCCCGCCTTCCGTCAGACCGAAGAGACCGTCGCCCTCGACTTCGCGCGCAGCCGGGCCTTCGGCACGCTCTGCCTCTCGACCAGCGCGGCGCCGCACCTCGCGCATGTACCCTTCCTGCTGGCCGGGGACGGCCGGACGGTCGACCTGCACCTGACGCGCTCCAACCCCATCGCCCGCGCCTGCCGCGAACCGCGCGAAGTGACCCTGGCCGTCACCGGGCCGGATGGCTACGTCTCGCCGGACTGGTACGGCCTCGACGACCAGGTGCCGACCTGGAACTACGTGGCCGTGCACCTTTCAGGCACCCTGCAGCCGCTGCCGCCCGAGGACCTGCCCGACATGCTTGCCCGCCAGACCGCCGCCTTCGAGGAGTTCATCCCCGGCAAGATGCCGTGGACCATGGACAAGATGTCGGAGGAAACGACCGCCCGCTTCCTGCGCATGATCCTGCCTTTCCGGCTGCAGGTCGCGCAGGTCGACAGCACGTTCAAGCTGAACCAGAACAAGCCCGAAGACGCCCGCCGCAGCGCCGCCCGTCACGTGGAAGAAGGCTTCGGCTCCGATCTGGCGCATCTGGCCAACCTCATGCGCATCCCGCCGTCCGGCACCTGAGCCGGGTTTCGCCTCGCGTTCCGCGAGACGACCCGCGCGCCTTCGGCGCGAAGTCAGGTATTTGGACCAAGATGAAGGCAGAAGCGCCGACCCTGCCTTTCATCTTGGTTCAAATACCTCGGGGGAGCGGCCTCTTCAGAGGCCGCGGGGGCGGAGCCCCCATCCAACAGTCGGCTGCGGCACGTCCTTCTGATCGTTTGCTTTCCCACCCGATTTCCTTCATGACGGGTCGATGACCCCGAGCCTGAAGTCCACCGTGACCGTCGAAGCCCGCGCCCTCTGTGTCCACCTGCTGACCGCCACCGGCGCCGTCTTCGCCATGCTCGCCCTGCTGGCGGCCGTGCAGGAGAACTGGCCGGTGATGTTCCTCTGGCTGGTGATCGCCTTTGCGGTCGACGGCGTGGACGGACCTCTGGCCCGGAAATACGACGTCAAGACCAACGCGCCGCGCTTCGACGGGGTGCTGCTGGACCTGATCATCGACTATCTGACCTACGTGTTCATCCCGGCCTTCGCGCTTTTCCAGAGCGGGCTTCTGCCCGGCTGGACCGGCTGGTTCGCGATCATCGTCATCACCTTCGCCAGCGCGATGTACTTCGCCGACAGCCGGATGAAGACGACCGACAATTCATTCCATGGTTTCCCGGGCTGCTGGAACATGCTGATCCTCGTGCTCTTCGCGATCAAGCCGGGGTTCTGGGTGATCCTCATGCTGATCACCGTTCTGGCGGTCGCGATGTTCCTGCCGCTGAAGTTCATCCACCCCGTCCGGACCGAGCGCTGGCGCGCGCTGTCCCTGCCGGTGGCGCTGGCCTGGACGTTCTTCGCGGGGTGGGCTGCATGGGTCGAGTTCCACCCGGAAAGCTGGGCCCACTGGGGTCTGGTCGTGACCTCGGTCTACCTGATCGCCGTGGGCATCGTTCAGCAGATCGTGCCGGCGCGGAACAAATCGTAGGGCGGGGCTTCGCGCCGCCTTGCCGGGTAGGGTTCAGTGCAGCGACAGGTGCCAGATCTCCCGCGGCAACCTGGGCCAGCGACATTTGCCTCCCGCACGAAGAGCCCCGTTCGAACGTCGGGCCCGCAAGGAGAAGCCACGCCCGTTCCGGCAAGGACCTGCAAAGCCGCCCGCCTGACCGACGCGCGCCTCCGCGACCTGTCCACCGCCCCGCCAGCCGCAGCCGTCAGACGAAGCGGTTCACGTAGTTCTCCAGCCGCTCCTGCCGGCCGGAGCGCGGTTCCGGCTCGATCCGCTCGTCCAGCACCCGCTTCTGGATGCTCGCCAGGTCGGAGCCCAGCATCGCCCGCGCCCCCTCGCTCTGCCAGCCGGCGTACCGCTCGTCCAGCGCCTGCTCCAGCCCGCCGTCCTCGATCATCGCCGCGGCCGCCTTCAGCCCCCGCGCGCAGACGTCCATGCCGCCCGCGTGGCCCGCGATCAGGTCGATCGGGTCGATGCTCTGCCGCCGCAGCTTCGCGTCGAAGTTCGTGCCCCCGGTGGTGAAGCCGCCGCCCTTCAGAACGTGGTAGTAGGCCAGCGCCACCTCCGGCACGTTGTTCGGGAACTGGTCGGTGTCCCAACCGGACTGGTAGTCGTTGCGGTTCATGTCGATGGACCCCAGCATCCCCTCCGCCGCGGCAAGCGCCAGCTCATGTTCGAAGGAATGCCCGGCCAGGATCGCGTGGCCCTGCTCGATGTTCAGCTTCACCTCGTTTTCCAGCCCGTACTTGCGCAGGAACCCGATGCAGGTGGCCACGTCGAAGTCGTACTGGTGCTTCGACGGCTCCTGCGGCTTCGGCTCCACGAGGATCGTGCCCTCGAACCCGATCTTGTGCTTGTAGTCGACCACCATCGACAGGAACCGGCCCATGTGGTCCAGCTCCTGCTTCAGGTCGGTGTTCAGCAGAGTCTCGTAGCCCTCGCGCCCGCCCCACAGCACGTAGTTCTGGCCGCCCAGCTTGTGGGTCGCGTCCATGCAGCCCTTCACCGTGGCGGCCGCATAGGCGAACACGTCCGGATCGGGATTGGTGGAGGCCCCGCCCATCCAGCGCCGGTGCGAGAACATGTTCGCCGTGCCCCACAGAAGCTTCGTCTTCGAGGCCGCCTGCTTCTCGCCGATGTAGTCGGTGATCTCTTCCAGCGTGCTCAGGTTCTTCGCGTAGTCGCCCTGTTCGGGGCGGAGGTCCGCGTCATGCCAGCAGTAGAACGGCACGCCCAGCAGGTCGAACATCTCGAAGGCGACATCGGCCTTCATCTTCGCCCGGCCCATGTCGTCCTGCGGATGCCAGGGACGCACGAAGGTCTGCCCGCCGAAGGGATCGCCCCCCTCCCAGGCAAAGGAATGCCACCACGCCACGGCAAAGCGCAGATGGTCCTCCAACCGCTTGCCCAGCACCACCTCGTCCGGGTCGTAATGCCGGAAGCAGAGCTCCGACGCACTGTCGGCCCCCTCGTACCGAAGCGGCGCAATCCCCTCGAAAAATCCGGTCGTCATGTCAAATCCCCTCCCAAGGATACGTGTTACGGCAGGTCCTTCACCGCCGGATAGGTCGCGCGGTAGGCCGCGAAGGCCTCGGCGTAGGCGTCCGCGAGGGCTGCCTCCGGTGCGACGGTCTCGCGCACGGCGGGGGCCACCATGACCTCCTCGACCGTGCCCGCACCGCATCCGACCATGGCCAGCCGCGCCGCCCCCAGCGCCGCGCCGAAATCCCCGGCCTCCGGCAGGTCCAGCGGCACGCCCAGCACCGTGGCGATGGTCTTCACCCAGAAGCGCGAGGCCGCACCGCCGCCGATCGCCAGGAGGCTCTGCAGCCGGACCCCGGTCTGGCCCAGGGCCAGCGCACAGTCGCCAAGCGCAAAGGCCACGCCCTCCATCACCGCCTGCGTCATGGCGCGGCGGTCCGTCGCCTGCTCGATGTTCAGGAAGCCGCCCCGGATGCGGGCGTCGTTGTGCGGCGTCCGCTCGCCCGAGAGATACGGCAGGAAGCGCAGCCGCCCCGGCCCGGCGATCTCGTCGCCCAGTTCACGCGCCAGGTCTGCGGGCGATGTCCCCGTGACCCGCGACAGCCAATTCAGCGAATCCGTCGCGGCGAGGATCACCCCCATCTGGTACCATTGCCCCGGCACCGCATGGCAGAAGGTGTGCACCGCGCTCTCCGGCAACGGCGCATAGCCGTCGCGCCCGGTCAGCAGCACGCCCGAGGTGCCAAGCGACACGAACCCCTGCCCTTCGCGCATCGCGCCAACCCCGCAGGCCGAGGCCGCATTGTCACCCGCGCCGCCCACGACGGCCACGGTGCCGGTCATGCCCCAGCGCTCGGCCAGATCGCGGCGCAACTGCCCGCCCACCTCCGAGCCCTCGACAAGCCGCGGCATCTGCGCCCGCGTCATGCCGCCCGCCTCCAGCAGCCGCCCGGACCAGTCGCGCGCGCCCACGTCCAGCCAGGACGTGCCGGCGCTGTCGGACATGTCCGCGAACAGCTCTCCGGTGAGGTGAAAGTTCATGTAGCCCGCTGGCAGCACCACATGTGCGACGCGCGCGAAGGCCTCGGGCTCATGCGCGGCCATCCACGCGAGTTTCGGCGCGGTGAAGCCGGGGAAGACGATGTTGCCGGACAAGGCGCGCACATCGTCGGCCGCATCCAGCGCCGCCGCCTCGGCAAAGCTGCGGGTGTCGTTCCACAGGATGCAGGGCCGCACCACCGCGCCCCCGGCATCGAGGCAGACCGCCCCGTGCATGTGCCCGGACACGCCGATGCCCCGCACCGCCGCCATGTCCGCCGGACGCTCCGCCGCCATCCGCGTCAGCACGGCATCGACCGCCGCCACCCAGACCGCCGGATCCTGCTCCGACCAGCCGGGATTGGGATGCGCGGTCTGATAGCTTTCCGACACGCTCGCGACCGGCGCGCCGTCCTCGCCGACCAGAAGCGCCCGCAGGCCCGATGTCCCGAGATCCAGACCGAGATACATGGCTCACCTCCCTGTTTGCGCTGACACAAACACCGAAGCGGCCCGCCAAGTCAAACGGTATACCAGAAACCGGGCGCCCGCCCCGTTTCACCTTGTGCAAATACCTCGGGGAGCGCGAGGGGCAGGCCCCTCGCAGCAAGGCGCCCCAGAAGGCGCCCCCGCACATCATGCGCCGGACAGCCCAGAAAACGCAGCGGGCGCGGGGCGTCAGCCCCGCGCCCGCCCCGTGGCGACCTGCGGCAGCAGGGCGCAATCCCTTACTTTGAGGACGCCTCCAGCTTGTCCAGCCGCGCCTTCAGCGCCTCGTTCTCCTCGCGCGCCTTCTGCGCCATGGCGCGGACGGCGTCGAATTCCTCGCGGGTCACGAAGTCGCGGTCCGCCAGCCAGCGGTCCACCATTCCCTTGAAGGCGGTCTCCGCCTCTTCCCTCGCCCCCTGCGCCACGCCCATGGCGTTGGTCATCAGCTGGCTCAGATCGTCGAAAACCTTGTTGCGGGTTTGCATGAAAGTCACTCCGGCTTTGCGTTTCATACCTATATGGACACCAAAGGCCCGACGCTCAAGGTTGACGGCATCCCCGGAGCACAGGCAAGAGGCATCCATGATCGCAGCCATCCCCTTCCCGAACCTCTCGTCCGAGGTCTTCTCCGTCTCCGCCTTCGGCATGGAATTCGCGCTGCGCTGGTACGCGCTGGCCTATATCGCGGGCATCCTGATCGGCTGGCGGCTGGCCGTCAGTGCGCTCAAACGCGCCCCGCTCTGGCCCGCTGACACGCCGCCGATGACGCCACGCCAGGTCGAGGACCTGCTGACCTGGATCATCCTCGGGGTCATCATCGGCGGACGGCTGGGCTTCGTGCTGTTCTACATGCCGGGCTACTACCTGAGCCACCCGCTCGAGATCCCGATGATCTGGCAGGGTGGCATGGCGTTTCACGGCGGCCTCCTCGGAGTCATCGTCGCGACGCTGATCTTCTGCGCCCGCAACCGCATCCCCATGCTGCCCACCGCCGACCTGCTCGCGCTGGCCACGCCGCCGGGGCTGCTGCTCGGGCGGCTCGCCAACTTCGTCAACGCCGAGCTCTGGGGCCGCCCCTCCGACGCGCCCTGGGCGGTGATCTTTCCCGGCGACATGGCCCAGTCCTGCGGCCAGCCCATCGGAGAGCTCTGCGCCCGCCACCCCTCGCAGATCTACGAGGCAACGCTCGAAGGGCTGCTCCTCGGCCTCGTCCTGCTCGTGCTGGTGCGGCGCGGTGCGCTGAAGACCCCGGGCGTCGTCGCCGGGACGTTCTTCGCGGGCTACGGCCTTGCCCGTTTCGTCGTGGAGTTCTTCCGCCAGCCCGACGCGCAGTTCGTCAGCCCCGGCAACCCCACCGGCCTCGCGCTGCACATCGACGGCTTCGGCCTGACCATGGGCCAGCTCCTGACCCTGCCGATGATCCTCGGCGGTCTCGCCCTGATCCTCTGGGCGCGGCGGCGCAGGTCCGGGGCCGGTGCGCGCACCGCATGACCGCGCTCAAGGATATCGTCACCCGCCAGATCTCGCGCACCGGGCCGCTCACGCTCGCCGATTACATGGCGCTGTGCCTCTCGCACCCGGAGCATGGCTATTACGCCACCCGCGATCCGCTGGGGGCCGGGGGCGACTTCACCACCGCGCCCGAAATTTCCCAGATGTTCGGCGAGCTGATCGGCCTCGCGCTGGCGCAAAGCTGGCTGGACCAGGGCGCGCCCGACCCCTTCGTACTGTGCGAGCTTGGCCCGGGGCGCGGCACGCTCATGGCCGACGCCCTGCGCGCCACCGCCCGCGTGCCCGGTTTCCACGATGCCCTGACCCTGCACCTGGTGGAAACCTCGCCCGCCCTGCGTGCCGAACAGGCGGGCCGCCTGCCCGGCGCGGCATGGCACGATTCGGTTGTTTCCCTCCCCGAGGCGCCGCTGTTCCTGATCGCGAACGAGTTCTTCGACGCCCTGCCGATCCGCCAGTTCCAGCGCCACGCGAAAGGCTGGCAGGAACGGGTCGTCGGCCTGAAGGACGGCGCGCCCGTGCTCGGCCTCACCGATCCCGCCCCGCACGAGGCGCTCGACCACCGGCTGGCCGATACCGAGCCCGGCCAGATCGTCGAAACCTGCGCCCCGGCACAGGCCATCGCGCAGGAGATCGGCCGCCGCATCGCGGCCCACGGCGGCGCGGCGCTGATCGTCGACTACGGCGACTGGCGCTCTCGCGGCGACACCTTCCAGGCGATGTACCGGCACAAACCCGCCGAACCTTTCGACAGGCCCGGCGAGGCCGACCTGACCGCGCATGTCGACTTCGAGGCGCTGGCAGGGGCCGCATACCCCGCCGCCCACAGTGCCATGACCCCGCAGGGCGTGTTCCTCGAACATCTCGGGATCACGGCGCGTGCGCAGGCCCTGGCGCGCGGGCTGGGCGGGGCCGCGCTGGAAAGCCATGTTGCCGCACATCGGCGGTTGACGCACCCCGCGGAAATGGGGTCACTGTTCAAGGTGCTGGCGCTCTTCCCGCAGGATGCGCCGCCGCCCCCCGGAACCGGTTTGCCCGATCCGTCCTGATGTCCGCCGCGCCGAAAGCCATGTATCCCGCCCCCGCCGCCCCTTTGCCCGCACGCACGACGACCCCGGATTGACGCCAGCAATGACGCTCGAGATCATCACCGCCGACAGCCTTTCACCCTTCCGCCACGGCTTCTTCACCCGAAGGGGCGGGGCGTCCTCGGGCATCTTCTCGGGGCTGAACTGCGGTCCCGGCTCCTCCGACCAGTCGGAGATGGTGTCGATCAACCGCGCCCGCGTCGCCGACGCCCTGGGCGTGGAGCCAGGCGCGCTTGTGACCGTGCACCAGGTGCATTCCGCCGATGCGGTGACCGTCGACGGACCGCTGGACGAGCCGCGCCCCAAGGCCGACGCGCTGGTCACCGCGACCGAGGGGGTCGCCCTCGCCGTGCTGACCGCCGACTGCCAGCCGGTGCTCTTCGCCGATGCCGACAACGGCGTGATTGCAGCCGCCCACGCGGGCTGGCGCGGGGCGCTGGGGGGCGTGCTGGAGGCGACGATCGAGGCGATGGAGGCACTGGGCGCCGAGCGTGACAGCATCCAGGCCGTCATCGGGCCGTCGATCAGCCAGGGCGCCTACGAGGTCGGCCCGGAATTCCTCGACGATTTCATGGCCGAGGACCCGGCCAACACCCGCTTCTTCGCCAGCGGCACCGGCGACCGGATGCTGTTCGACCTGCCCGCCTACGGGCTGCACCGCCTGCGCAGCGCGGGGGTGGAGGCAGAGTGGACCCGCCACTGCACCTACGCCGACCCGGACCGGTTCTATTCCTACCGCCGCGCGACCCACGCGGGCGAGGCGGACTACGGCCGGTTGATCTCTGCCATCCGGCTCTGATCGCGGGCGCGCGACGGCGGCACCGCTCGGAAACAATGCCGCCCGTGTTCGCGATATTATCCCAACTCGGTCACAAGTCCGCCCCATTTGGCCGCGACATTCGGGGGCAGAGAACAGGCGGACAAGCCGCCCGACAGAGCAGTCAGAGAGAAGAGCCGGGATCATGAAACAGCGTCGCTTCATCAAGTCGATCATCGAAACCGCCAGGGCGAACGAGAGCACCCGTATGCCCTGGGAGCGTGGCGCGCCCCGCGCCGCGATGATCGCGAACCGCAAACCGGCGGCGCAGGTCCTGAAGCGCGCCTGAGCGCATCTGACCGACACGGGCCCTTCCGGCCCGGACCGAAGACCGGATGACAGGCCGGAACAGGGCGGGGATTTCCCCGCCTTTTCCGTTTCCGCCACCCCGGGGCACCGTCGCGCGGCACGCTCCACACCCAAGGAACTGCAGCGGCGAAACCGAGGACGATTCGGGGCCGCGCGGGGCGAACTGTGGCAAAACCGTTCACCCCCCACCGACAATCCCCGCCTCACCCCGAGGATTGAAGACGCAACGACAGGCTGCGCCTCTCCAATTTTGACCTCAGGGAAGAATTGGGGCTTATACAGCATCAGCGAAGACGCGAAATCATACGTCCTTCTGTCGTTGTTGGTGGGGGCCAGCACGGTTGTGACCGACCTTTTTAAGGGGTGCTCACATGTCCAGTCTCCACCGCGGGTTTTCTCCCGCAGCCTACGCAGGCACTGCTTCCATTTCTCCGGCCCGTGACGCTCACACGGACGGGCGGCCTCGGCGTGCAAGTTCTCTCATGCGCAAGTTCGAGGTCGCCACCCTGCGGCCGGACCTGACCGTCGATTTCACCCAGCACGTCGCCCCGGCGACGCCCTTCTTCGAGGAATGCGCCTCGGCCTTCGCGCGCGGCACGCTGATCGACACCCTGCGCGGCCCGGTCGCGATCGAGGACCTGGTGCCCGGCGACTACATCCAGACCGCGCTCGGCTCCGAACCCGTCACCTGGATCGGCTCCACGACCTACGTGCCCGGACGCGCGACAGAGGACACATCGCTCACCCACCTGACCCGCGTGACCGCGGATGCCATGGGTCTCGGCAGCCCGCCGATGGACCTGCTCTTCGGGCCGGCGGCCCGCATGGTCGTGCGCCACGCGCGGCTGAAGGCGCTGCTGGGACAGGCCGCCGTGCTCGCCCGGGTGGAGGAATACACCGACGGCGACCGCTTCCTGCAGATCAGCCCCGCCGGCACGGTGCAGCTGTATCACCTGATGGTGCGGCGCCACACGACGCTCAAGGTCGGCGGCGTGGAGGTGGAGACGTTCCACCCCGGCAATTCCGCCAGCCAACAGCTCGGCGCAAAGACGCGCGAGCTGTTCATGTCGATGTTCCCGAACTTCGAAACGCTGGGCGACTTCGGCGAGACCTGCGCCACGCGCACCTCCCGCGAGGTCATCGAGGGCCTGATCGACGCCTGACGACCGCACCCGGCCCGACCGGGGGAGGCAGGCGGCGCATAGCCCCGCCCTACGACCCGTCGCGACAGATTGTAGGGTGGAGCTTCGCGCCACCCTGCGCAGCATGTGTCAGGCGGTGCGGCTCAGCCGCTCTTCCAGCACGTCGAACGGCACGCCGGGCTCGTCCTTCGCGCCGCGGATCACCAGCGAGGTCTTCACGCTGGCCACGTTCGGCGCCGTCAGCAGGTCGCCGGTCAGGAAACTCTGGAAGGTCGACAGGTCGGGCGCCACGCACTTCAGGATGAAGTCCACCTCGCCGTTCAGCATGTGGCACTCCCGCACCAACGGCCAGCCGCGGCACCGCGCCTCGAAGGCCGACAGGTCGGACTCCGCCTGGCTTTGCAGCCCGACCATGACGAACACCTGCACCTCGAACCCGAGCGCCCGGGCATCCACGTCCGCGTGGTAGCCCTGGATATAGCCCTGCTCTTCCAGAACCCGCACTCTGCGCAGGCAGGGCGGCGCGGAAATGCCCACCCGCCGCGCGAGTTCCACGTTCGTCATGCGCCCATCCGTTTGCAGTTCGGACAGAATCTTGCGATCAATAGGATCTAGCCGATGCGTCGGCATGCCTCTCCCCCTGCCAATTTTCGCGTTTGTTATACCAGCCCCCGGACTGCGCGCAATAATATTTCGCAAAAGCGCAATATTCTTATCCCATGTTCGCTCAATCCTGACGCATTGCACCTGTGGTCCCTGTGACTATATGCAAGGCCCATCCCGAACGTATGGAGCGGCCCCATGGCAGAGACGTCCCAAACCCGCCACACCAAGGTCCTGATCATCGGTTCCGGCCCGGCCGGATACACCGCAGGTGTCTATGCCTCCCGCGCCATGCTGGAGCCGATCCTCGTGCAGGGGCTGGAGCCCGGCGGCCAGCTGACCACCACCACCGAGGTGGAGAACTGGCCCGGCAACACCGAGATCCAGGGCCCCGACCTGATGGTCAACATGGAAGCGCATGCGCGCGCCATGGGCACCGAGATCATCGGCGACATCATCACGAAGATCGACTTCGACGTCCGCCCCTTCGTGGCGCATGGCGACAGCGGCACGACCTACACCGCCGACAGCATCATCCTCGCCACCGGCGCCCGCGCCAAGTGGCTGGGCATGCCCTCCGAGGAGGCCTTCAAGGGCTTCGGCGTCTCGGCCTGCGCGACCTGTGACGGCTTCTTCTACCGCGGGCAGGAAATCGTGGTGATCGGCGGCGGCAACACCGCGGTCGAAGAGGCGCTGTTCCTGACCAACTTCGCCTCCAAGGTCACGCTGATCCACCGCCGCGACGAGCTGCGTGCCGAGAAGATCCTGCAGGACCGCCTGCTGAAGAACCCGAAGATCCACCCGCTCTGGTTCCACCAGCTCGAGGAAGTCATGGGCACCGACATGCCCAAGGGCGTCACCGGCGTGAAGGTGAAGAACGTCAAGACCGGCGAGATTTCCGAGATCCCCTGCGCCGGCGTCTTCGTCGCCATCGGCCACGCGCCCGCCTCCGAACTGGTGAAGGACGTGCTGGAAACCCACATGGGCGGCTACGTGAAGACGAAGCCCGACAGCACCGAGACCTCGATCCCTGGCGTCTTCGCCGCGGGCGACCTGACCGACCACAAGTACCGGCAGGCAGTGACCTCGGCCGGGATGGGCTGCATGGCCGCGCTCGAGGCCGAGCGCTGGCTGTCCGAACAGGACCTCGACGACGGCAAGGACACGGTCGAGCCGCTGGGCTACGGCGTGCCCGTCGAAGCGGGACACTGATGGACCACGACTTCGCCGCCCAGCGGGCCGAGACCCGGGCCACCTATGCCGAACTGCGCGACGGGCCGGGCCTGCCGGAATTCGCCGACGTGGACTATTTCCTCGTCCCCGAGGGCGAGGCCGACTGGCGCCCGCTGGCCGATGCCCTCTCGAAGGAGGGCTTCGACTGCGACTGGGTGGAGGACGACGAGGAAGGCCGCTACCTCGTCGCCACCCTGCCCGACCAGATCATCTCGGCCGACGGCATCTGGCTGGGCGAGGAAGTGGCCACCCGCCTCGCGCTGGACCACGGCTTTGCCCCCGATGGCTGGGGCCTCATGGGCGACGGCGAAGACTGACGGCGCGCGCGTGCCGCGCCGTCGCATGAACGTCATCCGCCCCGGTTAATCACGCCCCGCAAGGCGGGACCGGAAAACGGAGACGGCACATGCGCTGGCGCGGCATCAATCACATCGAACTTTCCGTCCTCGACTACGACACCTCCGTGGCCTTCTACGACCGGCTGTTCGGCTGGCTCGGCTACAAGAGCTTCTGGACGATGGATGTGGGCTACCGCTCCACCTATTACATGGCGCGGTTCCCCGCCCCGCATTCCTACATCGGCATCCAGCCCGCGCGGTCGGGCGGCAAGCTGGACCACGCCGCCCGCGCCACGGGCCTGCACCACATCGCGCTCTGGGCCCGCAACCGGCGCGAGGTCGACGCCTTTCACCGCGATTTCCTTTTGGCGAACGACATCCCCGTGACGGAGGCGCCCGCCGAATACGCGATCTACGCGCCCGGCTACTACGGTGTCTTCTTCGACGACCCGATCAACGGCTTTCACTGGGAACTGGCCCACATCCCGATGGTGCCGGGCCCGGGCATGGTCCGCCGGTTCCGCGCCGCATGGAAGGACGCCGCCCGAGAACACCCGGAATGGCCCGGCGACGGGATGCAGCAGGCGATGAGAAAACTGCCGGGTCGCGACAAAAAGTGACGCTGCGGCAGCGGATCGTGACCTATCGGCCACGGCGATCCGCGTGGATGGGCGAAATTTCTCCTAACCCGGATTTTGGGGTTTGCTGCAGGTGCGAAATGATGCGATGCGTTCAGCACTGAACACACTTTGAGTCGCCGGTTTCATGACTTCGCTTTCTGCCTCTTCGACGCTTCGGGAAGACGATCAGCTCTTCCGCCTGCTGCGTCAGCTTGAAAAGGCACCCGAGGCCTCGCAGCGGGCCACGGCGGAAGCGCTGGGAATATCTCTCGGCACGCTCAACACGCAGCTCAGGGCGGCGCAGAACGCGGGCCTGATCGTGGTCAGCAACCGGCCCGGGCCGGATCGGCGCCAGCGCTTCGCCTATGCGCTGACACCCGAAGGAACGGCAGTCAAGAACCGGCTGATCGACGCCTTCCTTGCACGGAAATTCACCGAATACGCGGCGCTCCATGCCGAGCTCACGGGCTCTGCCAGCGACCTCGTCCCCCTCAAATACAGGAGCAAACTGATGCAATCCAATCTTGCGCCCATCCCGGAGCTGTACGTCTCCTACGACAGCGCCCAGAAGCTGAAGATCGAAGCCGGCGAGCTGACCTCGCACGATCTGACCCCCCGCCAGATCTGCGACCTCGAGCTGCTGATGAACGGCGGCTTCTACCCGCTGAAGGGCTTCCTGGGCGAAGACGACTACAACGGCGTCGTCGAGAACATGCGCCTGGCCGACGGCCAGCTCTGGCCGATGCCGATCACGCTGGACGTGTCCGAGGACTTCGCCGCCAAGATCGAGGAAGGCCAGGACATCGCCCTGCGTGACCAGGAAGGCGTGATCCTCGCCACCATGACGGTCACCGACAAGTACATCCCGAACAAGGCGAAAGAGGCCGAGAAGGTCTTTGGCGCCGACGACCTCGCCCACCCGGCGGTGAACTACCTGCACAACTCCGCAGGCAAGGTCTACCTCGGCGGCCCCGTCACCGGCATCCAGCAGCCGGTGCACTACGACTTCCGCGCCCGCCGCGACACCCCGAACGAGCTGCGCGCCTACTTCCGCAAGCTCGGCTGGCGCAAGATCGTCGCGTTCCAGACCCGCAACCCGCTGCACCGCGCGCACCAGGAACTGACCTTCCGCGCCGCGAAGGAAGCGCAGGCCAACCTGCTGATCCACCCGGTCGTCGGCCTGACGAAGCCGGGCGACGTGGACCACTTCACCCGCGTGCGCTGCTACGAGGCGGTTCTGGACAAGTACCCGGCCTCCACCACCACCATGTCGCTTCTGAACCTCGCCATGCGCATGGCCGGTCCGCGCGAAGCCGTCTGGCACGGCCTGATCCGCAAGAACCACGGCTGCACGCACATGATCGTCGGCCGCGACCACGCGGGCCCGGGCAAGAACTCTGCCGGCGACGATTTCTACGGTCCCTACGACGCGCAGGAACTCTTCCGCGAGCACCAGGCGGAAATCGGCTGTGAAATGGTCGACTTCAAGCACATGGTCTACGTGCAGGAACGCGCCCAGTACGAACCCGCGGACGAGATCGAGGACAAGGACAACGTCACCATCCTCAACATCTCCGGCACCGAACTGCGCCGCCGTCTGGCCGAGGGCCTCGAGATCCCGGAATGGTTCTCCTTCCCCGAGGTCGTGAAGGAACTGCGCCGCACCAAGCCGCCGCGCTCCAAGCAGGGCTTCACCGTGTTCTTCACCGGCTTCTCCGGCTCCGGCAAGTCGACCATCGCCAACGCGCTCATGGTCAAGCTGATGGAGATGGGCGGCCGCCCGGTGACGCTGCTCGACGGCGACGTCGTCCGCAAGCACCTGTCGTCCGAGCTGGGCTTCTCGAAAGAGCACCGCGACATCAACATCAAGCGGATCGGCTACGTCGCATCCGAGATCACCAAGAACGGCGGCATCGCGATCTGCGCGCCCATCGCGCCCTACACCGCGACCCGCCGCGCCGTGCGCGAGATGATCGAGGAATACGGCGCCTTCTGCGAAGTGCACGTCGCGACCACGATCGAGGAATGCGAAAAGCGTGACCGCAAGGGCCTCTACAAGCTGGCACGCGAAGGCAAGATCAAGGAGTTCACCGGCATCTCCGACCCGTACGAAGAGCCGCAGAACCCCGAACTGCGCGTCGAGACCGAGAATGTCGAAGTCGACAACTGCGCGCATCAGGTCATCCTGAAGCTGGAATCGATGGGCCTGATCGCGGGTTCCTGATCCGCCCCATCCAGACCGAACGCGAAAGGCCGGGGCATGTCCCCGGCCTTTTTCATGTCCGCCTTGGCCCGACTGTGCAGAACACCCCGCGCCCGCCGCATCACAAATCGCGGGGAACCATGCGCCGGGCGCAAACCGGATATGCGTTTACATTGCATTTACCGCCCGGAGGGATATTCTTTCTCAAGCCTTGCCGCCACCGGCAGCGCCGGTTCGCACGTGTTCCGGGGATCAGCATGAGACATCTGCGTCGAATATCCGCCTGTGCTGCCGCCTTCCTCTCCATCGGTGCCATGAACGCGGGGGCGGCCCTTGCCGGCTGCAACAACGAATTCTTCTCCGTCGACTACAATTACGGCGGCTCGCAATCCTACGGGTTCCCCGGCGACCTGAAAAGCGGCGAGGACGCGAACTTCACCGCCGCGGGCGACTTCCAGTTCTTCAAGATCGAGCTGAACGGAAAGGTGCTGTGCAACTCCGCCGCCTCCTGCAACGGCTACACCTACACCGCCCCCGCGACCGACAGCTACTACTTCCTCGCCACCGGGCAGAGCGGGCCGGGCACCGGCAAGTCCGGCACCGCCACCTATTCCTGCACCGCCGCGACCACCGGGCCGGGCACCGGCGGCGGGACCGCGAACAGCGCCACCGCCACCGGGGGCGGACTTCCCGCAGCGGCGCAAGGCGCGGGCTCCACCGTCGCGGCGGCCGGATCGACCGCCGCCGTGGGCAACGCGATCAACAACGCCATCACCGGCACCGGGCCGAACCTCTCGACCCAAGGGCTGTTCCTGTCCGGCGGCGGCACGTCCTCCCCGCTGCAGGCCTGGGCCTCGCTCCAGGGCCGCAACTACAGCGGCGACATCGACGGGCGGTCCTTCGAATTCACCCTCGGCGCGGATATGGAGGTGGCCGCAGGCACCCGGCTCGGCCTGTTCCTGTCCTCCGGCCGCGCCGACCTGGACGTTGCGGGCATCGACGTGGAAACGGACGCGCTGTCCTTCGGCCCCTACTTCAAGACCCGCCTCTCCGACACCTACGAGGTCACCGGCTACGCGCTTTTCGCGAGGCCCGATTACGAGGTCGGCGGCACCTCCTACGAGGCCGAGCGCCGCGCCGCGGGCCTGACCGCCAACGCAAACTACATGTGGGGCAACACGGAGATCGAGAGCTTCCTCGGCGTCTCCGGCTTCTCGGAGGATCATCCCTCTGCCGGCGCCCTGTCGTCGCGCACCGTCAGCGCGCTCACCGGCTCCATCGGGACAAAGGCGATCTTCGGCCAGGGCGCCCCGCTCCGGCCCTACGTCAGCATCGGCGCCGACTTCAACCGCTACGACGACGGGGTGAACCGGCGGACGACGCACAACACGCCGCGGCTCGGCACCGGGTTCACATACCACACCGGCAGCGGGTCGCTGTCGATGGACCTGAACGGTGGCCAGATCTTCGAGGACACCCGCGATGTCGAACTGCGGATGAACTACAACTTCAACTTCTGAGGCCCCCTTGCCGATAGTCAGCAGGGCGGGGGCCACGTCCCTCGCCCTTTCCTTTCCCGAAGACCTGAAGGACGCCCGCAGCGTCATCTCCCTCACGTCGATCCCGCCGCGCTTCGCAACGCTCGGCCCGGTGCTTGAGACGCTGACGATGCAGGGCGCCGATGCCGTGGTGCTCGCCCTGCCCCGCACCTTCCGCCGCTTCCCCGGCACGACAGAGGCACCGCCGCTGCCCGGGGGCGTGACCCTCCTGTGGTCCGAAACCGACCCCGGCCCGGCGCTGAAACTGCTGGGTGCGCTGGCCGCCTGCCCCCACGCGCGCATCACCGCCTGCGACGACGACACGCTCTACGGCGACGGCTGGCTACGCGCGCTCGAAGAGGCGGGCACCCATCGCATCGCCACCACCGGCGCGGGCTGGTCCGTCACCCGGCTGAAACGCCGGGGCTGCGCCCCGCCCGCCACCGACATCGCGCAGGGGTTCTCCGGCCTCAGCATCACCCCCACCATGTTCGGGCCCGAGGTCTTCGATATCCCGGAGGTGGCGTGGCCGGTGGACGACATCTGGTTTTCGGGCCACCTCGCGCAGCGCGGTATCCCGATCCACGCCGTCCCCGCCGCCCGCGCGCTCTGCACGCCGCTCGACCGGCCCGCCGCGCTGCAATCCGCGCAGGACCTGCCCGACCGCGCCACCGCCAACGCGGCCACGGCCTTGTGGCTCAACGACCGCTACGGCATCTGGCCGTCTCAGTTGCTCTGAACCTGCGCTGTCTCCGCGGCCGGCGGCAGCGTCTCCTGCCCCGCGATCAGCCCGTCGCCGTCGATGTCGATGTCGATGTCCTGCACGAACTCCAGCCCGTACGCCCGGCTCTCCAGCATCCCGGCATAGAGCGCCTCGAACTCCTCCACGCTCATGCCATAGACCTGCGCAAAGGCCTCGTACCAGTTGTCGGTCTCGCCCACGGCGCGCCAGAAGCCGATCAGGCTCTGGTCGCCGAAACGCCCGGCCAGCAGGGCGGCGGCATAGTGCGACACCGCGTAGGCCCCGGCGGTCCGCACCTCGTCATCGGTGCGCACGCTGGCCAGCGACTTCTGCGCCGCGACGGCCCGCGCCCTCAGCAGGAACAGCGCATCCCCCGCCACATGCGCGTCCCGGGTCCAGTAGCGCGACTCCAGCACCTCCGCCGTGCCCTCCACCATCCAGGCCGGCCCAAGGCGGCGGCGCACCGTCTCGCCCTTGCGCACCCAGCGCTCCACCTTGTCGTAGGCCATCTCGCGCTGCAGGTGGTGGACGTACTCATGCACCATGACCGAGGTCAGCGTATCCCGAGCCAGCCGGAGCTGCGCGGCATCCTCCACCCCCATCGCCAGCCCGCAGAAGGTCATCACGTCGCGGTACATGCTGCCGCCCAGCCCCCGCGTGCCAAGGCAGTTCCGCTCGGCGGAGGCGCGCAAGGTGGTGCCGGGGATCTGCTGCCCCTCCTCCGTCGTGCGCACCAGTTCGCGGAAGGCCTCGGGGGTGACGGCGGCGGCGATCTCCACCCGGCTGGCCAGCCGCACGCCGTACTGCTCCGCCATGTAGGTGCGCGCCTGCGCATGCGCCGCCAGCAGGGCGCGGCGCATCTGCGGGCTGACCTCGTCGGAGACATGCACCTCCGGCATCCTGTAGGACGGCATGAACGGCAGGGCATCGAGGTGAAAGCGACCGATCTCGCGGCACCAGCCGACGGCCGCCCGGCGCGAGAACTCCGGCAGCCGCCCGTAGGCCTCCCGCGCCTCGGGCGCGCTCTCCGCCACCAGCGCCGCCACGGCGGCCCTTGTGCGCGGACCCGACTGGCCGTCCACCGGCCCCGGATCTTGCCCCAGCGCGGAAAGCTGGTTCTGCACGCAGGCGACATGCGCGTCGCCCGCAAGGGCCGGGCCGGACAGGCCGCACAACAGGAAAAGGATCGCTGCGACGAAGCGCATGGCACCTCTCTGGACAGAACGCACCCGCGGGCACGCCGGACGAGCCAAGCGCATGTGCCCCGACCTGTCAAATCAAAGCGGGGTTAGCCGCCGGGGTCATCCGGCAGGGCAAGCGGTTCTCGGCTGTGGGAAGGAAAGCGCCCGGGACATCGGGCCATCGCCCGCTTCGGGCACACCGGAAAACGGCGCGCCGCGCGGGGACACCGGGCCGGGCGCCACCGGGCGCCCGCCGGCTGGTCTCAGTGCACCGTCACGGGTGCCAGGTCGTTCTGACGGGCCAGCGCGAAGGCCAGGCTCCGGTTCTTCACAAGCGCCAGACGCTCGCCATCGGCGCGGTGCACGGCATAGATCGTCTCGCGGCCGTCCATCTGGTCCTGCATCTCTTCCGGCAGCTCGTCGCGCTGCACGGGACGCACGTAGACCGTCCGGCCTTCGTCCATCAGCTTGGAAATGTCGTACTTGGTATGCATCCAGTTACCCCTTCCTGATCTTGATCGTCTGAACCACGGTCTCCGGCTGGTTCTGCGTCAGGTCGACGTGCAACAGCCCGTTTTCCATCACCGCTTCACCCACCTCGACGCCGTCCGCCAGTACGAAACTGCGCTGAAACTGCCGCGCGGCAATGCCGCGGTGCAGGAAAATGCGCTCGGCCGAGTCGTCGCGCGACCGTCCGCGGATCACCAGTTGCCGGTCCTCGACCGTGATCGAGAGGTCCTCCTCGCGGAAACCCGCGACAGCCAGCGTGATGCGGAAAGAGTGTTCGGACGTCTGTTCGATATTGAACGGCGGATAGCCTTCCGACGTCTTCGCGGTCCTCTCCAGCAGCCGTTCCAGCTGCTCGAACCCCAGCATGTGCGGGTAGGACCCCAGTGTGAGTTTGCTCATGGACGCATTCCTTTCAGTCCTTGATACAAGCGACCGTTTCGCGCGTGTCCCTGTCGGCAACCCGCACACCCGGAATATGGGAACAGCCGATGGACCGCGCAAGGGTCTTTGCGCAGAGCCTTCTCTTCGCTATGTTGATGTTTCACGGAGCTTTCAGGAGTCGGCAGATGAACGCCCCAACGGACATCTCCATGAAGAACGACGAGGTCCTGCGCGTCGAACTCGAGGTCTTTCGCAGGGAACACCGCGACCTGGACGAATCCATCCGTGCGCTGCAGACCACCGGCACCGCCGACCAGATCACGCTGCAGCGCCTGAAGAAGAAGAAGCTGCTTCTCAAGGACCGCATCGCGCTGATCGAGGACAGGCTGACCCCCGACATCATCGCCTGAGGAAGGCCGCGGCGCCCGTTGCACCCGGCGCCCGGCCCCCTATAAAGAGGCTTTCCCGCACAGGATCAGGGGCAGCGGCATGACAATCGAGATCGGCATCATCATGGGCAGCCAATCGGACTGGCCCACCATGAAGGAGGCCGCCGAGGTGCTCGACGAACTCGGCGTCCCGCACGAGATCAGGATCGTCTCCGCGCACCGCACCCCGGACCGGCTGTGGGAGTACGGCAAGACCGCGGCCGAGCGCGGGCTGAAGGTCATCATCGCGGGCGCCGGCGGCGCGGCCCACCTGCCCGGCATGATGGCGTCGAAGACCCGCGTGCCGGTGATCGGCGTCCCGGTCGAGACCAAGGCGCTCTCAGGCGTCGATTCGCTCTATTCCATCCTGCAGATGCCGCGCGGCTTCCCCGTCGCCACCATGGCGATCGGCGGCGCGGGCGCGAAGAACGCGGGCCTGATGGCCGCGGCCATCCTCGCCAACACCGACCCCCACCTCGCCCGCCGCCTCGACGACTGGCGCACGGCCCTCGCCGCCTCCATCCCCGAGGAACCCGTCCGCGACTGACCCGGCCCGCGAAGGTCCCGCGCCCGCCCTTCATCTTGGCAAAAATACCGCGGGGGAGTCACCGCAGGTGACGGGGGCAGAGCCCCCGCTTGCAACGCCGGCCATCCCGCGCCAGACAGCCGAAAACACGGAGATCAGCCATGTCCCCTCTCCCCACCGGCGCCACCATCGGCATCCTCGGCGGCGGCCAGCTTGGCCGCATGCTCTCGGTCGCGGCCTCGCGCCTCGGCTTCAGGACGGTGATCTTCGAACCGGGCGGCGACTGCCCGGCCTCGCACGTGGCGAACTACCACCTGCAGGCCTCCTACGAGGATGAGGACGCGCTGCGCCGCTTCGCCGAAAGCGTCGACGTCATCACCTACGAGTTCGAGAACATCCCGACCTCGGCGCTCGACCTGCTGGAAAGCCTGAAGCCCATCCACCCCAACCGCGAGGCGCTGCGCGTCAGCCAGGACCGGCTGACCGAAAAGACCTTTCTCACCGGCCTGGGCCTCGCCACCGCCCCCTTTGCCGACGTGCCCGATGCGGCGGCGCTCGACGCGGCGCTGGAAACCATCGGCGCGCCCGCGATCCTCAAGACCCGGCGCTTCGGCTATGACGGCAAGGGGCAGGCCCGGCTGAAGAGCGCGGACGACGCCGCAGAGGCGCTGGCCGACATGAACGGCGCCCCGGCGATCCTCGAGGGCTTCGTGGACTTCTCGAAGGAGATCTCGGTGATCGCCGCGCGCAGCCAGGACGGCCAGGTCTCGGCCTTCGATCCCGGCGAGAACGTGCACGAGGGCGGCATCCTGCGCACCACCACCGTCCCCGCCGAGGTCCCCTCGCGCCTCATGACCGATGCCGTGCTGCTGGCCGGCCGCATCCTCAACGCGCTCGATTACGTCGGCGTGATGGGAGTCGAGCTGTTCGTCACGCCCAAAGGCCTGATCGTGAACGAGATCGCGCCGCGGGTGCACAACTCCGGCCACTGGACGCAGAACGGCTGCCTCGTCGACCAGTTCGAACAGCACATCCGCGCCGTGGCGGGCTGGCCGCTGGCCAACGGCGAGCGTCACTCCGACATCGTGATGGAGAACCTGATCGGCGACGACATGGACCGCCTGCCCGGGCTGATGGCCGACCCGGCGGTGGCGCTGCACCTCTACGGCAAGGCGGAGGTGAAGCCGGGCCGCAAGATGGGCCACGTCAACCGGCTGGTGAAGGGCTGAGCCTCCTGTAGCCGGGTTTCGCTGCCTCCGGCAGCGACCCGCCGGGGGTTTCACCCCCGGACCCCCAAGGTATTTCGGCCAAGATGAAGGGGTCCGAACCTTTCCGGAGAGGCCGGGTGTTTCTTTGGACGGGCGGTTCCGGGGCCGGTGCTTCAGCCGATCTCCCGCACCAGTTCCGGCAGGCCCGACAGGTCCGCGATCTCGCGGAACCGCGCGGCGTCGGGTGCTTCGGCGTGTTCCAGCGCCCAGGCGAGGTCATGCGGCACATGGACGCCCCAGGCCCCGGCCGCGATGGCGGGCACCACGTCGGACTTCATCGAGTTGCCGACCATCATCGCCGCCTCCGCCCCGCCCGGCATCGCCCCGAAGATCCGCGCGTAGGTGGCGGGCCGCTTGTCCGACACGATCTCCACCGCGTCGAACAGATCGCCGAGGCCCGAGGCCGCCAGTTTGCGCTCCTGGTGCAGGAGATCGCCCTTGGTGATCAGCACCAGCCTGTGGCCCGGCGCCAGAGCGTGCACCGCCTCCTCGGCATGGGGCAGAAGTTCGACGGGATGGGCCAGCATCTCGCGCCCGGCCTCCAGCAGTTCGCCGATGACGGAGGCGGGCACGCGGCCGTCGGTGACCTCGATCGCGGTCTCGATCATCGACAGGGTGAAGCCCTTCACGCCGAATCCGTAATGGCCGATGTTGCGCCGCTCCGCCGCGACCAGCCGCTCCTCGAGGTGCGCGCGCTCTGCATGATCCTTGAGCAGGTCCGCGAATTTCTCCTGCGTGCCCACGAAGAACCGCTCGTTGTGCCACAGCGTGTCGTCCGCGTCGAAACCGATTGTTAGCAGATTTTGCGCCATTTTGTGTTCATCCTCCGTGCCCCCCTTTTCGCCGGGGGCCTCGCGGCTATATAAAGTGGCCGTATACCGGAACGCAAAGCGCGACAGGCACATATGACAGACGCCCCGCAGAAGTGGACGATGGCCGCAGACGAGCCGGATGATGGTCAGGGTGAAACCGGCGTCGTCACCAAGACGAAGCCGAAGACCAAGCGCCCGCCGCTCTACAAGGTCCTGCTGCTGAACGACGACTATACGCCGATGGAATTCGTCGTGCACGTTCTCGAACGGTTCTTCGGCATGACCCACGCACAGGCGTTCGAGGTCATGCTGACCGTGCACAAGAAGGGGGTCGCCGTGGTCGGCGTCTTCAGCCACGAGATCGCGGAAACCAAGGTCGGGCAGGTCATGGATTTCGCCCGCCGCCACCAGCACCCCTTGCAGTGCACCATGGAAAAGGAATAGGCCCCCGGTTTCACGGGACGGGGCCACGCATGCCTTGTCCCCCAGAGACAAGGGAACGGTCTTTCCGCTCATGACATCCGAACGCCTCCGCTTCGCCATCGAGACCGGCGGCCTCGTCCTTCCGGACGACGGGCCCTTGGCCCTGATCGGTGCGCCCGCCGATGCCCCCGTCGACATGCTGGACACGACCCGCGTGACGGTGATCCAGACCGATGCCGCCGCGCATGACGGCTGGGCCGCGCGCGGCCTGCCGACCGCCACCGCGCCCGAGGGCCGCTATGCCGCCGCCATCGTCTCCCTCCCCCGCGCCCGCGACGCCGCCGAGGCGCGGCTTGCCCTCGCTGCGCAGCACGCCGACATGGTGGTGGTCGACGGCGCCAAGACCGACGGGGTGGAGGCGATCCTGAAGGCGCTGAAGCAGCGCGTGACGCTCGACGGACAGGTGTCCAAGGCGCACGGGCGCTGCGCATGGTTTCATCCGGGCGAGGCGCTGGCGGACTGGGTTCGCCCCGCGCAGGCGCAGAACGCCCATGGCGACTGGGTCGCGCCGGGCGTCTTTTCCGCCGATGCGCCGGACGAGGCCTCCGTCGCGCTCGCCGGGGCGCTGCCGCAGCTCAAGGGCGACGTGGCAGACCTCGGCGCCGGCTGGGGCTGGCTCTCGCGCGAGATCCTGCGCCACCGAGGGGTGAAGACCCTGCACCTCGTCGAGACGGAGAAGACCGCCCTCGACTGCGCCCGCCTGAACGTCACCGACCCGCGCGCCGTCTTCCACTGGGCCGACGCGACCACATGGACCCCGCCGCAGCCGCCGGGCACACACGCGCCCCGCAGGCTCGACGCGGTGGTCATGAACCCGCCGTTCCACGCCGGCCGCCGCGCCGATCCCGCGCTTGGCCGCGCCTTCATCGAGGCCGCCGCCCGGGTGCTTGCGCCGCATGGCCAGCTTTGGATGGTCGCCAACCGTCACCTCCCCTACGAGACCGCCCTCACCGCGCTTTTCCGCGATGTGGCCGAGATCGGGGGCGACTCACGCTTCAAACTGTTGCACGCTGCCCGGGTCATCCGGACGCGGCGCTGACCGCCGAACGAGGAAAGGCGCGAACCATGAGTTTCTCCATCGAGGGCAAGACCGCCATCGTAACCGGCGCCGCGAACGGCGTCGGGCTCGCCATCGCCAAGCACTTCGCCAACAACGGCGCCAACGTCATGCTCGCCGACATGGACGAGGTGCGGCTGGCCAAGGAATGCGAGAAGGGCGACGAGGACAGCATCAAGTTCTTCGCGGGCGACCTGCGGGAAAAGCTGACACTGGCCAACCTGCTGTCGGCGACGCTGGATGCCTACGACCGCGTCGACATCCTGGTGAACGGGTCGCGGCAGATGTTGCCGACCGACCCGCTCGACCTAGAGGACAACACCCTCGACAAGCTGCTCGACCAGAACCTGATGACCGCCTACCGGATGAGCCAGCTGGTGGCGCGCCGGATGATCAAGCAGGCGGAGGGCCAGACCGAAGGTCAGGTCGGTGCCATCGTCAACCTGTCGTCGATCGCGGCCCGCCGCACCCATCCGGAGCTTCTGGCCTATTCCGTGTCCTGTGCCGCGCTGGACCAGATGACCCGTTCGATGGCGGTGGCGCTGGCGCCCAGCCGCATCCGGGTGAACGCTCTGGCCTTCGGCTCGGTGATGTCTGCCAGCCTGAAGGACACGCTGAAGGAACACCGCGACTACCGCTCCGACATCGAGAACCACACCCCCCTTGGTCGCATCGCCCCCCCGCGCGAGCTGGCCGAGGCGGTGCAGTTCCTCTCCAGCGACGGCTCGGGCTTCATGACCGGGCAGGTCATGACGGTGGACGGCGGGCGCACCCTGCTGGACCCGGTGGCCGCGCCCGCGCACTGACCGCAGGCCCCCGGCTGTCTGCACCCCCGGCCCCCTCGCGCCGCGTTGCCCCTGCCCCGGCCCGCCGCTAATGTCCGCCCGAATGCGAGGAGACACCGCCATGATGACCGCCGAAAAAGACCGCGCCAGCACGTGGTTCCGTGACCTTCGCGACCAGATCGTCGCGGCCTTCGAGGCGCTCGAGGACAGCCATGACGCAGGTCCCTTCGCCGAAGGCAACGCCGGCCGGTTCGACGTGACCCGGACCAGCCGCCAGTCCGACGACGGCTCCGACGCGGGCGGCGGGCTGATGAGCGTGATGCGCGGCGGGCGGGTGTTCGAGAAGGTCGGCGTCAACGTCTCCACCGTCTACGGCACCCTGGGCGTGCCCGCGCAGCAGGCCATGGCGGCGCGCGGCGTCCCGGGCATCGCCGACGACCCGCGCTTCTGGGCGTCCGGCATCTCGCTCGTGGCGCACATGCAGAACCCGCATTGCCCCGCCGTCCACATGAACACCCGGATGTTCTGGACGCCCGGCGCGTGGTGGTTCGGCGGCGGCTCCGACCTCAACCCGTGTATCGAGTACGACGAGGACACCGCCCATTTCCACGCCACCCAGAAGACCCACCTCGACCCTCACGGGGCCGAGCATTACCCGGCGCTGAAGACCTGGGCGGACGAGTATTTCTACATCCCCCACCGCAAGCGCGCGCGGGGCGTCGGCGGCATCTTCATGGACGACCGCAACTCCGGCGACTGGGAGGCGGACTTCGCCCTGACGCAGGACATCGGCCGCGCCTTCCTGCCCGCCTACCTGCCGCTGATCGAGAAGCGCCGCACCCAGCCCTTCACCGATGCGGACAAGGACGTGCAGCTCGTGCACCGCGGGCTTTATGCCGAATACAACCTGGTTTACGACCGCGGGACGAAGTTCGGACTGGCCACCGGACACGACGCGAATGCCGTCCTGATGAGCCTTCCTCCGCTGGCGAAATGGGTCTGAAACATTCGTGAACACCCGCCTTTGAGGGGGCTTGCAAGACACCTTGCAAAATCATAAATCACCCGCCGTGACCAAAGGGAAATTCCCGGTCATGGCCGGAGATTCTGGCGCCTCCGAACGCTGCCAATCGTTCGCGCCCCGTGGCCCCGGCCCCATCTCATGGGGCTTATCTTGACCTATCACGACATCGACGCGTCCGCTCCGGTTGCTGCCCGCGCGGACATCCTTATCGAGGCACCGGCTTCGGCCGTATGGGCCGTGCTTTCTGACGTCCCGAGCTGGCCCGCGTGGTTCAGAAACGTGGAGTGGATCAGCGCCCACATCCCGCTGGTGCCCGGCACCGCCTTCGAGATGCGCGCCAACAGGCAGACCGTCCGCGCACGCCTGCAGGTGGTCGACCCGAAGCACCAGCTCGGCTGGACCAGCGCCGCGCTCTTCGTCTCGGCGGGGCACCTGATCACGCTGGAGGACCACGGCAAGACGACCCACGTCCATGCCACCGCCTCCTACCGCGGCGCCTGGCCGATGGCCCTGCCGAAACAGGCGAAACGCCACGCCAAGGCGGTCCTGATCGAGGGGCTCGCCGATCTCAAGGCCGCCAGCGAGGGCAAGAAGCCGACGCTGCACCGCGCCGCCTGAAACATCCATGAACCAGATGGCCGGGCGGCGGGACACCGCCCCCGGCCAGACACTCCGGCCAGACACTCCGGCCACACGCCCCGGCACCGCCGCTCAGGCGTCCCGCCACTCCCCCGGCGCCAGCCCTTCGACCGACCAGTCGCCCACCGACCAGCGCACCAGCCTGAGACAGGGCAGGCCCACATGCGCCGTCATCCGCCGCACCTGCCGGTTGCGCCCTTCCGAGATCGTCAGCGACAGCCACGCATCGGGCACCGACTTGCGGAACCGCACCGGCGGATTGCGCGGCCAGAGGTCGGGCGGGTCGATCGCCACGCACTCCGCCCGCCGGGTCGGCCCGTCGTTCAGCTCCACACCCTCGCGCAGCGCCCGGATCTGGTCCTCGGTGGGCGTGCCCTCCACCTGCACGAGGTAGGTCTTCGGGCGCTTGAACTTCGGCGAGGCGATGCGCGCCTGCAGCCGCCCGTCGTCCGTCAGCACCAAGAGCCCCTCTGAATCGCGGTCGAGCCGCCCCGCCGGGTAGACGCCTTTCACCTCGACGAACTCCGACAGGGTCGAACGCGGGCTGTCCGCGTTGCCCTTGTCGGTGAACTGCGACAGCACGCCCATCGGCTTGTTGAACAGGATCACCCGCGCCATCACCGCCGCTCCCTGAAGAAACCCGTCAGCAGGGCCGAGGCCGCCTCTGCCCCGATCCCGTCGTAGACCTCCGGCACGTGGTGGCACTGGGGGTGCGAGAAGACCCGCGGCCCCTGCGCCACGCCGCCCGACTTCGGGTCCGCCGCGCCGTAATACAGCCGCGCCACCCGCGCGAAGGAGATCGCCGCCGCGCACATCGGGCAGGGCTCCAGCGTCACGTAAAGGTCATGGCCCGGCAGCCGGTCCGACCCCGCCGCCACGCAGGCCGCGCGCAGGGCCAGCACCTCCGCATGGGCCGTGGGGTCCGACAGCTCCCGCGTGCGGTTGCCCGCGCGGGCCACCACCTCGCCCGAAGGCGCCACGACGACCGCGCCCACGGGCACCTCGCCCCGGGTTGCCGCCGCGCGCGCCTCTGCCAGCGCCGCGTCCATGTGCGAACGAAAGACCATGTCCCCCCTTAGCGCGCAGGCGGGAGGCAGGAAAGCCGCTTCCCCCGGCCCCCGCCGACACGGTAAGAGGCCCCATGGACAACAAGACCCCTCCCGGAGACCGAATCGCCAAGGTCATCGCCCGCGCCGGCCGCGCCAGCCGCCGCGAGGCAGAGCGCATGATCGCCGAAGGCCGCGTTGCGGTGAACGGCACGGTCATCGACAGCCCGGCCCTGAATGTCACCGACAAGGACCGCGTCACCGTCGACGACGTGGCCCTCGACGGGCCGGAGGAGGCGCGGCTCTGGCTGTACCACAAGCCCACCGGCCTTGTGACGACCACCAAGGACGAACAGGGGCGGCCGACGATCTACGACGACCTGCCCGACGACCTGCCGCGCGTGATGTCCGTGGGCCGGCTCGACCTCAACTCCGAGGGACTTCTGCTGCTGACCAACGACGGCGGACTGAAGCGGCGGCTGGAGCTGCCCTCCACCGGCTGGCTGCGGCGCTACCGGGTGCGGATCAACGGGCGCCCGACCGACCCGATGCTGCAACCGCTGCGCGACGGCCTGACCGTCGATGGCCAGACCTTCCAGCCGATGATCGTCAGCCTCGACCGCCAGCAGGGCGCCAACGCCTGGCTGACCGTGGGCCTGCGCGAAGGCAAGAACCGCGAGATCCGCCGCGCCATGGCCGACCTCGGCCTGTCGGTGAACCGGCTGATCCGCATTTCCTACGGGCCGTTCCAGCTTGGCCAGATGAAGCCGGGCGAGGTGCAGGAAGTGCGCCGCAAGATCCTGCGCGACCAGCTCGGTCTCGGACTGGACGCCGAACCCGATCCGGAGGCAAAGCCCAAGCCGCGCCTCCAGCCCCGCGCCCGCAAAGCGGCCGACCCCACCGGGGCAAGGCCCGTTCCGGCACGCTCCGGCGGCGGCAAGCCCTCTGCTAACGCGGACGGTCCGTCCCGGCACGCTGGCAAGCCGGGGGCGAAACCCGCAGGCAAGCCCGCCGGTAAATTCGCGGGTAAATTCGCCGGCAAGTCCGGCCCCAAACCGGGCACCCGGACAGATGCGAAGGCCGGTCCGTCGAAGGGCAAGCCCGCACGCTCCGGCCCGTCGCGGCCGGGGAACGGACCCAAGTCGCCAAGGCCGCGCCGGGACTAGACGCCTTAACTATCTGTTCACCATTTCAAGGTTTTTCCCGGACAGCGCCGCGTTTTCGCCCGGATTCGGCACGAGGTTGAGGTCATGATGACATCGACTCTCGCCCTTCTCATCCTGTTCGGCTCTGCGCTTCTGGTGCTGAGCTACCTGCGCGTCGTCGTGCAGGACACCTGCTCGATGCTGGCCCGATGCGCCGGGCGCGCGCGGGACAGCGGGCAGATGATCTCGCGCGGGGCCTTTGTCACGCTCTGGCTTCTGATCTTCTTCCTGAGCTTCTACTGATGCGCAGACTCCTCGCCATGCAGCGCCCGGCGGAGGCGCCCCCGGAATGCCCGAACCAGGACACGGGGCTCAACTTCCTGTTCCTGGCGGCCTTTCCGCTGTTCGCCTGGATGTTCTACGGCGGGTTCTCCGCCATGGCCACGGCCCTCGTCGAACTCTGGATCCTCTCCGTCGCGCTGCGGCTGATCGCGCACGGCACGCGCCTGCACGCCATCTACCGTGTCACCCCCGGCGCAAAGGCCCCGCGCATTCCCCGCAAGCTCCTCGGCTCGCTGCTGATCGGCACGATGATCGTCGTGCTGGCCAGTCACCGCTTCGAGGACATCGTCCTGCCGCTGCTGATCGGCGTCTGCGGCTTCGGCCTCGGCATTGCCGCCTTCGGGCTCGACCCGATGCGCGACAAGACCGACGTGCGTGCCGACAATGGCCGGCAGGAGGCCGACATCCTGCTGGAACAGACGGATCACCGGCTGGCGATGATCGCCGACCGCATCGCCATGCTGGAAGACGCGGAGATCACCCGCCGCACCGAAGCCGCCCGCACGCTGATTCTACGCCTGATGCGCGGCTTCGCCCGCGACCCCCGGTCGCTGGCCCGGCTGGCGCGCCCGGTCGACAAGTTCGTCAGCCTGCTCGACGCGGAATCGAACCGGCTCTGCGACGCGCGCTCCGGCGAGGGTGCCCAGTTCGCCCGTCGCCGCTACATCGCCAAGCTGGACGTCATGACCGAAAGCTTCGAGACGAGCGCCCGCAGGACCCGTGTGCGCGGCGACAAGGACGATTTCGAGATGGAGGCCGACCTCCTGCTCGACCGGATGCCCACCAACAGCGCCGCCTGACGACCGCCCCGCGGCCCTTTCCTTCCCCGCCTCCCGGCAGGTCAACGGACAGGTCGTCCGTGGGCAAGGTGACGCTGACTGTGGATAGTTCCCCCTAGCAAGTGCAGCATTTAGCCCCTAAGTTTCGGTCACACGCAGACCATCGGGGGCCTGGATGTCCGGAAACGCCTTGCAGAAGATCAGCTATATCCTGCTGATCGTCCTCCTCTTCGGAGTGTCCACGGGCTGGCTCGGGGGCCTTTGAGCGATGGCAAAGCGCTACGGCGGAAAATACAGCCCCGACGGGGACATGGCGGGCAAACCGACGCTTCGTGAGGACCGTGCCGAGGTGCGCGCCTACAAGGGCGCAAAGGTCGCGCCGGCCGGTGCCCGGTCCAACGTGCTGTTCATTCCCGGGCTGCTCCTCGCCTTCTTCTCGATCAACGAAGCGCCGGCCGACATGGCCGTGGGCCTTCTGGGCGCCGGATCATTGATCCTTGGCGCGTGGCTCCTGCGCGACGGGCTGCAGGCCGAATCCGCCTACCACGAACGCAAGATCGCCCGCCGCCCGTCGATCCCGCGCAAGCTGTTCGCGGCCGGCCTCTGCGGCATCGGTGCCGCGCTGGCCGCCTGGACGTCGCAGCACGGTGTCGCGGCCCCGGCGATCTACGGCGTCGTCGCCGCCGCGCTGCACATCGGCGCCTTCGGCATCGACCCGATGAAGGACAAGGGCATGGAGGGCATCGACACCTTCCAGCAGGACCGTGTGGCCCGCGTGGTCGACGAGGCGGAACGCCACCTCGCCGCCATGAACGAGGCCGTGAAGCGCGCCGACGACGCCCAGTCCGAGGCCCGCGTCGAACGCTTCACCGTCAAGGCCCGCGAGATGATCCGCACGGTGGAGGAAGACCCCCGCGACCTGACCGCCGCCCGCCAGTTCCTCGGCGTCTACCTGATGGGGGCGAAGGACGCCGCCATCAAGTTCGCGGATATCTATTCGCGCACCCGCGACCGCGGGGCCAAAACCGATTTCATGATGTTGCTCACCGATCTCGAAGAGAGCTTCGACAAGAAGATCGAAAAACTGCTTGAGGACGACAACGCCGACCTCAACATCGAGATAGAGGTCCTGCGCGAGCGCCTGCAGCGCGAAGGCGTGCATCTCGACCGGAAGTTGGGCTGAAATTTTAAACGGGGGATCCCTTAGATGTCTGAAAACGTTCGCCAGGAAGCTCAGAAGACGCTCACGATGGTCGATGAGGTCAACGCCACCATCCTGCCGGAACCGGCCGATGCCAATGCCATCGTCCCGCTGAAGGAAGCCCCGGCCGAGACCAGCGAGGAAATCCGCGCCCGGATGGACGAGATCGACATGAGCGACACGAACTCCATCGTGTCCTTCGGCTCCGCCGCGCAGGCCGAACTCCAGACGATTTCCCAGGCGATGCTGACGGACGTGCGCAACAAGGACGTGGGCCCGGCGGGCGACAGCCTGCGCGGCATCGTCACCACGATCCGCGGCTTCTCCGTGTCCGAGCTCGACGTGCGCCGCGAACGTTCGTGGTGGGAAAAGCTCCTGGGCCGCGCCGCCCCCTTCGCCAAGTTCACCGCCCGGTACGAGACGGTGCAGGCGCAGATCGACAAGGTCACCGACGACCTCCTGAAGCACGAGCACCGGCTCCTGAAGGACATCAAGTCGCTCGACCTGCTCTATGAAAAGACCCTGCAGTTCTACGACGAGCTGGCGCTCTACATCGCCGCCGGCGAGGAAAAGCTGGAGGAACTGGACGGCATCGCGATCCCCGCGAAGGAGAACGAGGTCCAGAACGCCGACGAGGGCGACCAGGTGATGAAGGCGCAGGAACTGCGCGACCTGCGCGGCGCCCGCGACGATCTGGAACGCCGGGTGCACGACCTGAAGCTGACGCGCCAGGTCACCATGCAGTCGCTGCCCTCGATCCGTCTGGTGCAGGAAAACGACAAGTCCCTCGTGACCAAGATCAACTCGACGCTGGTCAACACCGTGCCGCTCTGGGAAACCCAGCTTGCGCAGGCGGTCACCATCCAGCGCTCGAAGCAGGCCGCCGCCGCCGTGCGCGACGCCAACGACCTGACCAACGAGCTTCTGACCTCCAACGCCGCCAACCTGCGCGACAGCAACAAGATCATCCGCGAGGAAATGGAGCGCGGCGTCTTCGACATCGAGGCGGTCAAGCAGGCCAACGCCGACCTGATCGGAACCATCGAGGACTCGCTGCGGATCGCGGACGAGGGCAAGGCGCGCCGCGCCAAGGCCGAAGAGGAGCTGAAGAAGATGGAACACGAACTGCGCGACACGCTGGCCTCCGCGAAGGCCCGCAAGACCGGGACCGGCGACGTCGCCGCAACCGCGGTGCCGTCCTGATCATGGGCGCAGCGCGCGACATTTCCCGGTCCGCACGGGCCAGGCTCCGGGCCAATGTCCCGGCCTGGGTCCCGGCGCTCCTCTGCGTCGCGGCCCTCTCGGCCTGTGACGAGGCGGCGCTTGCGCCCAGCCAGACCGTCGTCACGCCCGAAGCCCGCCCTGCCCCCGTGGCCGCCCCTCCGCCGGTCACCGAAGCGGAGCCGACACCGCCCTCCGCCGCCTCACGCGAGATCGCGGCCTATTACTCGCGCGTGCAGGCCGACAACCTCGCCCGCGGCCTCCTGCGCACCGACGGCGGCGGCCCCGACACGCCGTTCACCGACACCATGCTGGTGCGCAACTTCATGGCCATCGCGCTGGAAGAGGAATACATCCGCGGCGAGGGCCTGCGCCCGGCCGGCCCCGGCGCCTCCTCGGCGGTCAAGAAATGGACCCAGCCGGTGCGCGTCACCACGGAATTCGGCCCCGGCGTCCCGCGCGAGCAGATCGACTGGGACCGCGCCGAGGTGGCGAAATACGCCGCCCGCCTTGGCCGCATCACCGGCCACCCTGTGTCGATGAGCAACGACAACCCGAACTTCTACGTCCTCTTCATGTCGGAGGACGACCAGCCGCAGATCGCCAACCGCATCCGCCAGCTCGTGCCGGACGTGAACCCCAACGCGCTGCGCATCTTCCGCAACCTGCCGCGCGGCATCCACTGCCTCGTGATGGCCTTCGCCACCGACTACGGCGGCTACGACTACGGCACGGCGATCGCGGTGATCCGCTCCGAACACCCGGACCTGATGCGCCGGTCCTGCGTGCACGAGGAAATGGCACAGGGCTTCGGCCTGACCAACGACAGCCCCTCCGCGCGCCCGACGATCTTCAACGACGACGACGAATTCGCGCTGCTGACCCGGCACGACGAGCTGCTGCTCAAGATCCTCTACGATCCGCGCCTGCGCCCGGGCATGTCCGCCGAAGAGGCGCTGCCCATCGTGCGCGAAAAGGCCGCCGATCTCGTCGGATCCGGCAATTCAAGCTGACCGCGCCCCGCCGCCGTCCGACCGTTTTGAGATAAGGAGAGATTTCAATGCCGATCTGGGATTTCCTCAAGGGACAGTTCATCGACGTCATCCACTGGACGGACGACACCCGCGACACGCTCGTCTGGCGGTTCGAGCGCGAGGGCCACGAGATCAAGTACGGCGCCAAGCTGACGGTGCGCGAAGGGCAGGCGGCGGTCTTCGTCCACGAGGGCCAGCTTGCAGACGTCTTCACCCCCGGCATGTACATGCTGGAAACCAACAACATGCCGATCATGACGTCGCTCCAGCACTGGGACCACGGCTTCCAGAGCCCCTTCAAGTCAGAGATCTACTTCGTCTCGACCGCCCGCTTCACCAACCTGAAGTGGGGCACGAAGAACCCGATCATGCTGCGCGACCCGGAGTTCGGCCCGACCCGCATCCGCGCCTTCGGCACCTACGCGATCAAGGTCGCCGACCCCGCGCTCTTCATGCAGGAAATCGTCGGCACCGACGGCGAGTTCACCACCGACGAGGTCGCCTTCCAGATCCGCAACATCATCGTGCAGGAATTCAGCCAGGCCATCGCCCGCTCCGGCATCCCGGTGCTCGACATGGCGGCCAACACCGGCGAGGTCGGCGGGCTGATCGCCAAGGCCATCGACCCGACCATCGCCGCCTACGGCCTGACGCTGCCCGAACTCTACATCGAGAACATCTCCCTCCCCCCCGAGGTCGAGAAGGCGCTCGACGCCCGCACCTCGCGCGGGCTGGCCGGGAACCTCGACGACCACATGAAGTGGAAGGCGGCCGAGGCGATGGGCAAGGGCGGCGCCATGGACCAGTCGATGGGCATGGGCTTCGGCGCGGGCATGGGCATGAACATGGCCCAGCAGATGACCCAGCCCTCCGGCGGCCAGCCCGGGCCCTGGGGCGGCCAGCAGCAACCGGCCGCCGCCGCGCCGCCGCCTCCCCCGCCGCCGGTGGAACACGTCTGGCACATCGCAAAGGCCGGGCAGACCACCGGCCCGTTCTCGAAGGCCGACCTCGGCAAGATGGTCACCACCGGGGAGTTCGACCGCGAAACCCACGTCTGGACCCAAGGCCAGGACGGCTGGAAGAAGGCAGGCGAGGTGTCCGAACTGGCACAGCTCTTCACCGTGATGCCCCCGCCGCCGCCGATGTAACCCCTTCGCGGCCCCCGCCCGGACACCCGGGGGGCCGCTCCCCCCGTCACCGCGCACAACGCCGCGCTCCGACGCAAAAGACGCGCCCCCCTTCTTGCCGGCCATGACACCTCCGCGCGCCACAGGCCGCCGGGGCCACTCTCCGCTGCCGACGCCCCCCGACACACCAAAACGCCCCCACCTTCATCTTGGTCAAAATACCTCGGGGGGGGCCGCAGGCGGGGGCAGAGCCCCCTCCTCACCCGCCCGACAGCGCCCGCGGCAGGGCGCTCATCAGCGCCGGGGCGTTGCAGGCGTAGGGCGGAAAGGCGTGCTCCGTCACGCGCTCCACCGGGAAGGGCCGGAACGGATCGACCTGACTTTCATACAGCAGCGCGCCATCGAGGCAGAGATCCTGCGCCGCGCTGCCGATGTTGAAGCCGAAGCCGCCCGCACCGCAGCTCGTGCCGAAACCGTCCATGTTCCACGCCTGCGGCATGTCCACGCCCATGCCCTCGACCAGCAGTTCCGGCCCCTCGGGGTCGAGGAAGAGCCGCCAGTCGGTCTCCTCGTTCAGCATCCGCAGGCCCCAGTGGCCGATGGCTTCGCCGTCCTTCGTTCCGTCGACGTGAAAGCAGATCAGGTCGCTGTCCCGCACCAATGGCCCGGACACGTCCCGCGTGTCGTATTGCAGCGCGCCCGACACCGCGTAGCCGCCAGACCCCTCCCAGCGGAAGGCCATGGTCACCGTCTCCGCCCGGAGCGGCGCCGCCAGCAGGATCATCAGGGTCGTTCGCAGGTACACGCAGCAGTCCTCCATGGTTTGCCCCGAACCTAACCGCCTGATCCCCTGCGGCAAGAGGTCGTCTCCGGCGCGCTTGCCTTGAATCGCGCCGCCCGTAATCTGAACCCGGCAATTCACCGGTGCCGTGCGGCACTGCAGCTTCGGGGATTTCACGGCATGGCCCGCCAAGAGGGATATTCCGGCCTCCAGATCGGCCTTCACTGGACCGTCGCGGTGCTGATCGCCGCCGCTTTCCTGACCCACGAGGACATGGGCCGCGCCCTGCGCAACCGCCTCGAATCGGGGGAGGACACCACGCCGCTGCACGTCTGGCTGGGGATCGGCGCGCTGGTCTTCATCGCCATCCGCATCGTCGTGCGCGCCTTCCATGGTGCCCCGCCGCCACCCGCCGGTCAGCCCCGCTGGGCCGACCTCGCCGCGCTCTGGGGGCACCGCGCGCTTTACCTCCTGATGATCGCGGCGCCGCTCCTGGGCATCGGCGCCTGGTACGGCGGGCTGCGCACGTCAGGCGAGGTGCACGAGGTCGTGGGCGAGGCGCTGGTGATCCTCGCCGCCGCCCATGCGGTCGTGGCGATCCTCCACGCGGTCGTGAAACGCGACGGCGTGCTGACCCGGATGTTCCGCCCGCAGGTCTGAGGGCCCGCGCGGGGGCGCGTTAACAAACATGACGCAACGTCACGACGATCCGCGGCGGACCGCGGACGCAAAGGTTAACAACCGGCCGGTTCGGACCCCCGGACCGGCCGGTTCACCCCTTACAGCGCGTTCACGTTTCCGAACGAATGCTTCCGCCCTTGTGGTGCCGCGCCCGGAAACCCCAACAGGTGCCCAGCGCACGGCGGCTTAACCCCACCGCACGCCCCGGTGACAAAGGCCAAATGTGAACGCGCGCCGCCCTGCCCCCTTCCCCTCCGCGCCAATCCTCCTAGGATGACCGCAACCGCCATTGATCCAAGACGATTTTGCCATGAGTGACACGCCCCCGCCCTTCGACTCCGCGCCGCCCGAGACCGGCCCCAAGGAAGAGCACCGCTTCCCCTGCGACCAGTGCGGCGCCGACTATCGCTTTGATCCTGAACGCAATATGCTGATCTGCGACTTCTGCGGATCGACCCGTGAGGTGATCGAGCAGCGCAGCCCGTGGGAAGGCGGCCTGAAAGAGCTCGACTTCCGGGCAGCGATCGACAACCTCCTCCCGCTCCAGGAGATGGAGGAGACCCGCGTCACCACCTGTCCGAACTGCGCCGCGCAGCTCGAATTCGACCCGGCGGTGCATGCCACGGAATGCCCCTTCTGCGCCACGCCCGTGGTCGCCGACACAGGCACCCACAGGCACATCAAGCCACGGGGATTGCTGCCTTTTGCGCTGGACGAGGCCGCCGCGCGCGACGCCATGACAAAGTGGCTGGGCAAGCTCTGGTTCGCGCCCGGCGGGCTTCAGGACTATGCCCGCAAGGGCCGCAAGATGAGCGGCATCTACGTGCCCTACTGGACCTACGACGCCAACACGGCCTCGCGCTACTCGGGCGAACGAGGCACGGTCTACTACGTGACAGAAACCGTGGTGCGCGACGGCAAGCGCCAGCAGGTGCAGGTCCAGAAGATCCGCTGGTCGCCCGCCTCGGGCCATGTCTCGCGCTTCTTCGACGACGTTCTCGTGCTGGCCTCAAGGGCGCTGCCGAAGCGGTTCACCGACGCGCTGGAGCCCTGGGACCTGGCCGTTCTGGAACCCTACCGCCCTGAATTCCTTGCCGGTTTCCGGGCCGAAGGCTATCAGGTCGACCTCGACGAAGGCTTTGTCGAGGCGCGCGCCCACATGGACCGGCAGATCGAGCGGGACGTGAAGTTCGACATCGGCGGCGACCGCCAGCGCATCCACCGCATCGACACGAACGTCTCGGACGTGACCTTCAAACACATCCTGCTGCCGGTCTGGCTGGCGGCCTACAAGTACCGCGGCAAGACCTACCGCTTCGTGGTCAACGGCCGCACGGGCCGGGTGCAGGGCGAACGGCCCTGGTCGGCGTGGAAGATCGCCGTCGCGGTGATTCTCGGCCTGATCGTCGCCGCAGGTGTGGGCTATGTCTTCGCCCAGAACCAGTGAGGGGAGGCGGCGCAAAGCCCCGCCCTACTTCCCGCTGCGCCCCGTGGATTAACGGGTTCGTAACCCGTTACGGGCAAGGTGTGACCACCCCGCGAGCTGTCCCGCCGGTGACGACCGGAACGTTAACGGCCCGGTGCGCCCCGATGCACCGGGCATGTTTCTCCGGCCCCGGAACCGCAACATGGGCTTGACCCCTTCCGCATTCGCGTCTCTTCCTGATAGATAGCGCAAACACGAATGCCAGAAGGGACCCGACCCATGATCCTCTGCTGCGGCGAAGCTCTCATCGACATGCTGCCCCGCGAAACGACGGCGGGTGAGGCGGGCTTTGCCCCCTACGCCGGCGGCGCGGTCTTCAACACCGCCATCGCGCTTGGCCGCCTTGGCGCCCCGGCGGGCTACTTCGGCGGGCTGTCGAACGACCTCTTCGGCCAGCTTCTGGCGTCCACCCTGACCGCCTCCAACGTCGATCACACCCCGGCGGCACGCAGTGACCGCCCGACGACGCTGGCCTTCGTCACGCTGGTGGACGGCCACGCCAAATACGCCTTCTACGACGAGAACACCGCCGGGCGGATGCTGTCCTCGGACCAGCTTCCGGCGCTGGACGACACCTGCAAGGCCCT
The DNA here is from genome assembly GCF_052825245.1 of Sagittula sp. NCBI lineage: Bacteria > Pseudomonadati > Pseudomonadota > Alphaproteobacteria > Rhodobacterales > Roseobacteraceae > Sagittula > Sagittula sp. The sequence continues at coordinate 55,663 of NZ_JBRBWD010000036.1, read as the reverse complement.
GTTCTTCGGCGGTATTTCCCTTGTCGGCGAACCGGCGGCCGACACCTATGCCGATCTGTGCGAACGCGCGGGCGACCGTGTGGTCATGATCGACCCGAACATCCGCCCCGGCTTCATCACCGACGAACCGCGCTACCGCGCGCGCCTGAGCGCCATGCTGAACCGCGCCGACGTCGTGAAGATCTCCGACGAGGACATGGAGTGGCTGGGCACGGCGCCCGAAACGCTGCTGAAGCAAGGTGTGGCACTGGTGCTGGTGACGCGCGGCGCGGAAGGCGTGGACATGGTCAGCCGCGAGGGGACGAAGCGCATCGCCGCGCAGAAGGTCTCTGTCGTCGACACCGTGGGCGCGGGCGACACGTTCAACGCGGGTTTCCTCGCCGGGCTCGACCGGGCCGGGCTGCTGACCCGGGAAAAGCTCGCCTCAGCATGGCTCGACGATCTGGCGCCTGCCGCCGACCTCGGCGCCCGGGCCGCCGCGATCACTGTCAGCCGCGCGGGCGCCAACCCGCCGTGGGACAACGAGCTGTGAGGGCCCTGATCCAGCGCGTCACCAACGCCCGGGTCGAGATCGGCGGCTCCACCGTCGGAGAGATCGGGCCAGGCCTGATGATCCTCGTCTGTGCCATGCAGGGCGATACGGAGGCAGAGGCCGACCGCCTCGCCGCCAAGATCGCGAAGCTCAGGATCTTCCGCGACGACGAGGGCCGCATGAACCGCTCCGTCACCGACACCGGCGGCGCGGCACTGGTCGTCAGCCAGTTCACCCTTGCTGCCGACACCTCGCGCGGGAACCGGCCCGGCTTTTCCGCCGCCGCCAGCCCGGACGAGGGCGAACGCCTCTACAACCACTTCGCCGCGCAGGTCCAGAAGCAGGGCATCCCGGTCGCCACCGGACGCTTCGGCGCGGACATGGCGGTGAGCCTGACCAACGACGGGCCGGTGACGATCTGGATGGACACCGACACCTGACACGCGGCAGCCCCGAGGAGAAGGCCGCAGGCCTTCGACGAGACAGGCAGCGCGCCGCAGGCGCCCCGCCGGATCACGGTTCGTGGAAGGCCTCTCGCGATTTGTACAGCGGTTTCAACAGGTACTGGAGCACCGTCTTCTCGCCGGTGTGCAGCTCCGCCTGCGCCTGCATCCCGGGACGGACCTGCATCGCCGCCTGCCGGTCGGTCATCGCGTCCCGGTCGACGCGCGCCGTCACCTTGTAGTGCGGCGGCATCTCCGGGCGGCGCTCGTCCTTGAAGGTGTCCGCCGAGATCACGTCGACCCGCCCCTTCAGCGCGCCGTAGATCGTGTAGTCGTAGGCCGACAGCTTGATCGTGACTTCCTGCCCGGGACGGATGCCGGCGATGTCCTCGGGCTTCACCTTGGCCTCGACGTACAGTTCCTCGTCCAGCGGGATGATCTGCATGATCTCCTCGCCCGGGCGCACCACGCCGCCGATGGTCGTCACGCTCAGCTTGTTCACCACGCCGTGCAGCGGCGACACCAGCACCGTGCGGTTCAGCTGGTCCAGCGACGCCTTCAGGTTCTGCTTGAGCGTCGCAAGTTCCTTCAGCGTCTCGGAAAACTCCTCGGCCCGGGCCAGTTCCGTGCGCGTGACGATCTCGTCGTAGGCGTTCTTTGCGTCCGCATGGGCCTTGCGGGCCCGCGTCACCTCGATCAGCGCGACCACCTTCTTGTCCAGAAGGTTCTCCATCAGCGCCTTCTCTTCCGCCGCCTGGTCGAGCACCTTCTGCGCCCCCTGCCGCCGCGAGATATAGTCGGACTGCCGCGCCGCCAGCAGCGCCTGTTCCGAGGCGACCATGGCGGGCAGGCGCTCTCTCAGCTCGTCGGGCACCTCCACCACGGAACTGCCGGACAGCTCCGCCTCGAGGCGCAGCCTTCGGATTTCCAGCGCCGTGATCTGGTCGCGCAGATCGTCGACCGAGGACCGGAACTGCGTGCCGTGCAGCCGGGCCAGCACGTCGCCGCGCAGCACCTCGTCGCCTTCCTTCACCAGAAGCTCCGACAGGATGCCGCCTTCGAGGTTCTGGATGATCTGCGGACGGGAAGAGGAGATGATCTCGCCCTCCGCCCGCACGATCTCGTCCAGCCACGCCATCGACGCCCAGACGATGAAGACCCAGACCGAAATGGCGCACAGCCAGATGGTCATCGACGGGCCGCGCAGCGACTTCGACAGCTGCGCGCCGAGGTTGGTGGAGGACGCCGCCATCAGGCCGCTCCCGTCGCTGGAATGGACGCGGCCACGGGGGCCGGGGCACCCGCCACCTGCGCGCCGCGCAGATGCGCCAGGACCTGGTCGCGCGGCCCGTCCACGATCATCCGGCCGTTCGCCAGGATCATCGTCCGGTCCGCCAGTTGCAGGATCGGCACCCGGTGCGTGGCGATCACCGCCGTGCGCCCCTTCAACCAGTGTTCAAGCCGGGAAATCAGCGTCTTCTCAAGCGTCTGGTCAAGCGCGGCGGTGGGTTCGTCCAGCAGGCAGACGCTCGGGTCCTGAAGCCATAGCCGCGCCCAGCCGATCGACTGGCGCTGCCCAACCGAAAGCCCCTCTCCGCCGTCGCGGATGTCGAGGTCCAGCCCCTTCGGATGCGCCTTCACGAAGGGGCCGAGGCCCGCGAAATCCAGCGCCTCGAAAAGCCTGTTGTCGTCCCGCTCCAGCAGCGACAGGTTCAGGTTGTCCCGAAGCGTGCCGTGGAACAGCCGCACGTCCTGCCCGAGGTAGCCGATGTTGCGGCGCAGGTCCTTCGGTTCAATCTGCGCCATCTCCGTACCGTCGACCAGCACCTTGCCGGCCTGTGGCTGGTAAAGCCCGGTCAGCATCTTCAGAAGCGTGGACTTGCCCGAACCGTTGGCGCCCAGCACCGACATCACCTGCCCGGGCAGTATGCTCAGCGCGTTCACGTCCAGAACCGCCGCGCCTTCGGGATCGTAGCGGAAGCTCACACCCTGCAGGTCGAACCGGCCGCCCAGCGTCTCGCGGCGCAGGTAGGTGCGCGTGGCAGAGCGGTCCTGCTGCACCTCGGCAATGGAGTCGAGCCCGTCGAGCGCCGCCTTGACGTTGCCCCAGCGGGCAAGGATGCCGGACAGCTGGGTCAGCGGCGCCAGCGTGCGCGAACACAGGATGCCCACGGCGATGATCGATCCGACGGTGAATTCGCCCGCAAACACAAGGTAGGTGCCGGTGATGACCGCCGCGACATAGGTGGCCTGCTGGACGCCCTGGCTCCAGAACGTCAGGGTCGCCGCCAGCCTCCGCTGGTCGGAGGATTTCAGCGCCTGCACCGCGCTCAGTTCCTGCCACAGCCGGGCAAAGCGATCCTCGGCGCGCTGGGTCTTGATGGTGTCCAGTTCGACCACGGTTTCCTGCAACAGGCGCGACTGCTTGGACGACGCGCCCTGCATTTCCTTTGTCAGGCGGATCATGCGGCGCTGCATGAAGAAGCCCGGCACGACCATCAGGACACCGCCCGCCACCAGCACCCAGACGACGCTGCCCGCTATCGACCAGACCATCAGCAGGAAGACGAATATGAAGGGGATGTCGGCCAGCGCGCCCACGGTCGAGGCGGTGAAGAACTCCCGCACCGATCCGAATTCCCGCATGGAGGAGAAGAGCTGCGACGGCGTGCGCCCCGGCAGGTCGGACCGCATGCCCAAGAGGCGCTTCATCAGGAGGCCCTGCACGCCAAGCTCGATCTGCCGTCCGGCCCCGTCCAGAAGCTGGGACCGCGCGACCTTCAGGAACCCTTCGAGCAGCAGCGCCAGTCCGGCGCCCGCCGCCAGCACCCAGAGCGTCGCCTCCGACTGGTGCGGGATCACCCGGTCGTAGACCTGAAGCGAGAACAGCGCGACGGACACCGCCAGCAGATTGGCCACGAAGGAGCCCAGGGCCACCTCGCCGAACTGCTTGGAGAAATGGCCGAACTGGCCCCAGAACCAGTGCTGCTTGCGCTCAACCGCTGCGTGGGTTTCCGCTAGGTAGGCGACCGGCGCCTCCGCCCGGATCAACTGCCCGGAGAAGAACCGCGCGAATTCTGCCAGCTCAACCTCGGAGGTGCGCGAAACCGTGGTGTCGTCGTAAATCGTCAGCCAGCCCGCCTCCTGCGAGAGGACCAGCACCGCCTGCCCGTTCTTCATCACGGCGATGGCGGGCCAGAGACCGGGCACGAGGCTGTCGGGTTCGTCCTCAAGGGCCAGAAGGCCCGCGGCCTCGACCCCTGTGCGCAGGGCGTAAGCGTCATAGCTGTCGTCGCATCCGGCGTTCTGGGACAGGGCTTCGAGGATATCGGTCGCCTTGGCCTCCACCCCGAGCCGCCCGGCCAGCACGCGGATCAGCGTCGCCCGGGCGCGCCCTCGTGTGCTGAACCGCGACGACGCGCCAGAGCCGTGCCCCGAGGGCACCGCCCTCAGCACGGCATCGCGCGCCCGGCCCGCCATATGCAGGACCTGGCTCAAATCGCGCCGCCTTCGGCCAGCGCGCCACGCAGGCGGGCCAGTTCAAGCTCCGCGCGGGCGGCCTTGTATTTCAGCTCGATCTCCGTCTCCAGCGCGCGGGCGTAGGTCTCGTAGGTGTTGACCACGTCCATGACCTGCCGCTGTCCGCCTTCGAACTGGCGCTGGAACATGTCGAGGTTCTGTTTCGCCGCCGCGGTCAGGCCTTTCGCCTCGCCCGCCTGCCGCTTGTACGCCACAAGCCGCGACTGCTGGCTGGCGATATGACGATCCGCGGTCTCGCGCGCCTCGGCAACCTTGCGGTCGGAGGTCTCCTTCGTGGCCTCGATGGCCTTGAACTCTGCCAGCGTGCCCAGCCCGAAGAGCGAATCCGTCGTCACCTCCAGCCCGCCGCTGGTATCGCCGTAACCGTCGACCGATCCGGTGGCGGCGAGCCCCGGCAGATGGCCGGCACGCTCGATCCGGGCCGTGGCCAGCGCCTGCTCCCGCTCGGCACGGGCGCGCAGGACGCCCAGGGCCTCACCCGCGGTGTCGTCGCGCAGCCCGCCCAGCCCGCGCAGGTCGGTCAGGGAGGTCGCGGTCATGGCGTTCAGTTCGGCCAACGCGGTCGCCTCCGCCTCCTGCGCCTCGGCAGAGCGGGCGCGGATCGAGGCCAGCTTCTGTTGCAGGACGTTCAGGTCGGACGTGTTCGAGACACCGCCCTGCACCCGCTGCTGCATGACCCATTCGAATTTCGCCATGTCGTCGTAGGCGCGGTTGAGATGCAGCGACAGGTCGCGGTTTTCCTCGGCGGTCACGTACAGCGACAGCGCGTCGAACACCCGCTGGTTGCCGTCTTCCACAAGCTGCACGGCGGCGCGCTCCACGTCCGCCTTGGCAAGGTCGCGCTCTGCCACCTTGCGCCCGTTGTCGAACAGCACCTGGTTCACGACCATTTCCGCGACCAGATCCCCGAGGGAGGTCAGCGACACCCGCGGCCCGATCGTGGGCATCCAGTTCTTGCGGGCGGCCTCTTCCCGCAGTTTGGCCACGCGCAGCTCTGCCTCCGCCACCCGCGCGTCGGAGGCGATGACAGCATGCGACACGCGGGCGTAGGGCGTGCCGGAAACGATGACCGACGGCCGGGCCTGAAGGGCGGCGATGATCTCCGAGGCGTCGCCCGGCCTGACCACGGCCTTCCGGACGCCCGCATCCTGTTCGGTCGGAATCGTCGCTTCGGCGCCCCTGAAACGTGACACGAAGCCTTCACCTATATCCGTGGAACACCCTGCCACGATTGCCGTCATGGCGATCATGGCCAGGCTCCGCCTGTAAACTACACTCATTTCGTGCCCCCGTTGTCGGCCCGACTGCTCTGATTACCGGGATTCGGGGCCCGGTTGATCCGGACCTCCGAATGTCTTGCTTGTGCACCCTTTGCGCGGGTGTCCGTCTTCAGATCACCACGTTGGTGATGTCGTCGTCGATCAGGACGGTGGACCCGCCCAGTTCGAAGACGTTGAAGGTATTGCCGTCCTGCGTCACCGTCCCGTTCGCGGTGGCGCCGGTGATCGCCACCATGTCGTCCGACCCGCCGTGGATCGCGACCGTATCGGTCGTGGACGACAGCGCCTGGATTTGGCTTTCGGTGATCGTCAGCTGGCTGTCCTCGGCAAAGTGCAGGTCGATCGTGTCGATGTTGAACTGCCGCAGCGCAGAGGCGATGTCGTCCGACATCTGCACCTGGTTGGTGTTCGGATCGTCCGTCACGAGATACGCGCCCGAGGTGTTGCCCGCCTGGTCGGTGGACGCCAGCACGAGGTGCGTGCCGTCCGCGACCGTGTTCTGCAGGAACAGGTAAGTGTCCTGACCCGCCGACACGGTGTTGGCGATCTGCACCTCCGAGACGTTCGGGTTGCCGGACGGATCGCCGACCTTGCCGAGGAACAGGTCGTCGGCGGTGGTGTCGGTCCAGACCTGCGCCACCCCGCCGCCGCTGCGGCCGTAGCCGGTCCAGCTCAGCGTGTCGGGCGCTTCGGTGTCGATGCTCAGCGTCTCGGTGATCGAGGCGGTGTTGCCCGCTGCGTCCACGGCGGAGATCACCACCGGCGTGCTCAGCGTGCCGGTCGGGATCGAGGAGGACGGCACATCGACCGTCCAGCTTCCGTTCGCGGCCACCGTCGCCACATGGGTGTGGCCGTCGATCTCGATCTCGACGGTCGAGCCGGGTTCGACGTTGCCGGTCAGGGTAATGCCCGCTGCGGCCTCGGCAAAGTTCACCACGCCGTCGCCCGCCACCGTGCCGGTGGTCTCCAGCTGGTTCACCAGCGTGTCGATGGCAAAGTTGACCTGCGTCGTCGCCGTGTTGCCCGCCGCATCGGTGGTGTTCACCGTGGCAGAGGCCGGCATCTCGCCCGACGGAACCCGAGCGGCGGAGAAGTCCACCGACCAGTTGCCCTGGCTGTCCACCGTCGCGTTGTGCGTGACACCGTTGAAGCTGACAGAGACCGTGGCACCCGGCTCCGTCGTGCCCTTCAGGGTGAAGCCGTCCGACGCCTCGGCGGCGTTGATGACGTTGTCGCCCTCGACCGGATCGGTGGAGGTGGCGAAGTTCTGCACCTCGGTGTCCACCTTCACGCTGTCCGTCCGGGTCAGCGTGTTGCCCGCGCTGTCGACGATCTGCGCGGTGATCTGCGCGGTATAGGTGCCGGGCACGATCTCGTTCGCGGCGAAGGGCGCGACCCAGTTGCCGTTGGCATCGGTCAGCACCCGGTGGGTGACACCTTGCATGGTGACATCGACGTACTGGCCCGGGGTGGAGGTCCCGGTCAGCACCACGCCATCGGACGCCTCGACGAAGTTCACCACGTCATCGGTTTCCACCGGGTCCGGGTCGATGGTCAGGTGGCCCGCGTCGGTGTCGATCACCACGTTCTGGGTGATCGTCTGCGTGTTGCCTGCACGGTCGGTCGACACGGCGGTCAGCACGGTGGTCGTCTCGCCCGTCGGCAGCTGCGAGGAGGCGAAAGACGCCGTCCAGTTGCCGGTCGCATCGACAGTGGCGTTCACCGTCTGACCGTTCAGCGTCAGCTGCACCGCGCCGCCGGGTTCGGTGGTGCCGGTCAGGGTCAGACCCTGCGAGACTTCGGCGGCGTTCATCACCCCGTCCGCGCCACCGGGCGTGGAGGTCAGGGCAAAGTTGCGCACAAAGGTGTCCACCTCGACGCTGCCGGATGCGGTGGCCGCGTTACCTGCGGCGTCGACGGAAGTGGCGCTGGCGGTCAGCGTCGTCTCGCCCGTCGGGATCTCGGCCGCGGCGAAATTCGCGCTCCAGGTGCCGTCTGCGGCGACGGTCGCTGCGTGGGTCACGTTGCCCAGCGTCACCTGCACCGAGGAGCCGGGCTGGGTCGTGCCGGTCAGCACGACACCATCCGCGCGCTCGGCAAAGTTGATGACGCCATCGGTTTCCACGGTGGAGGTGGCGATGGTGACGGTGTTCAGCGTGTCCACGGCGATGCTGCCGGAGGTGCTGGCGCTGTTGCCCGCCACGTCAGTCGAGGTGACGGCCACGTTCAGCGCCGTTTCGCCCGCCGGGATGGACGCGGCAGGGACCGTCATGCTCCATGTGCCGTTCGCGTTGGCCACGGTATCGATGGCAAAGGGCGTGCCGCCCGCGGCGCCGACCGTGCCTGTGATGCGCGCGCCCGGTTCTGCGTTGCCGGTGAGGACAAAGCCGTCCTGCGCCTCGGTCGCGTTCACCACGCCGTCGCCTTCGACGGTCGCGGTGTTCACGGTCACGGCGGTCTGGGTGTCGACGGCGATGCTGACGGTCTGCGTCGCGGTGTTGCCCGCAAGATCGGTCGCGGTGACGGAGGCGCCCAGCGTGCCGACCCCTTCGGGGATCAGCGCGGGGGCCACGGTCACGCTCCACGCGCCGGTGTTGTCGGCGGTGGCGCTGAGGGTCTGGCCGCCGATGGCGACGGCAATGGTCGCGCCCGGCTCTGCCCCGCCCGTCAGGGTCACACCCGCCGCTCGTTCGGACGCGTTCACCACGAAGTCGGCATCGTCGAAGCTGGCGAAAAGCGAGGTGTTGCGGTCCACCGTCACTGTGCCGGAAGTGGATGTGGTGTTGCCTGCGGCATCCACGGCCGTGGCCGTCAGCGTGCCGGTGTATCCCAGCTCCGAATGACCCGGCGCGCCGTCGATCAGCGACGGCGAGAAGTCGAGCGTCCAGGTCCCGTCCTGCGCCACGGTCGTCGTGCCCAGCGTCAGCCCGCCGGAGGTCACGGTGATCGCCGATCCGGCCTCACCCGTGCCGGTCACGGTCACGTCAGAGCCATACTCTGCACCGTTCACCACGCCGTCGACGGCAACGCTGCCGGTGTCGATGGTCACGGCCTGCTCGGTATCCACGTCAAAGCTTTGCGAGGTCGTGGAGACGTTGCCCGCCGCATCGGTAGCGGTGACATCCGCCGTGGCCGTATAGGTGCCCGGCGCGAGGTCGCCGCTACCGAAGGTCACGGACCACGCGCCGCTGGAATCGGCGGTCGCGGTCTGGGTCACGCCGGCGATCACCACGGAAATCGCATTGCCCGGCTGGGACGTACCGCTCAGCGTCACACCGGCGGCATGTTCGGCGGCAGAGATCAGGTCGTCCCCGGTCAGCGGCACGTTGTCGAGCGCCACCATGTTGACCGTGTCGATCTGAACCTGATCGGTGACCGTGGTGCTGTTGCCGAAGGCATCGGTGGCGGTCATCGAGAAATCGGTGACGTATTCGCCTTCGGGGAAGACGGTGTCGTCGAAGGTGAAGCTCCACGCGCCGTCCGTGCCGATGATCACCGTTTCCGACACGGTGCCGATGGTGATCGTCAGTTCCGCGCCCGGCTCGCCGGTCCCGGTGATCGTCACGCCATCGGAATGATCGACCGCGTTGACGATGTCGCCCAGCGAGACGGTGCCATCCGTGATGTCGATGGCCGGGGGCGTCGTGTCGATCACGAAGGACGGGCCGTCGAGATCGGTGACCGTGCCGTTCGGATCGGTGACGGTGACGTCGATGTCCTCGTAGCTGCCGTCATCGGGAAACTCGGGGCCGGTGAAGATCACCTCCCACGTGCGGTCCTCGCCGGCGGTCGCGGTGACCGTGTCGTCGCCGATCACCACCTCGATCACCGATCCGGGATTGGCCGTGCCGGTGACGGTCAGGGTGGGATCGTCGTTGCCGCTGATGCTGTAGGATTCATCCGGGTTGTCGACGGTCGGCGCGATCCAGTTGTCGCCCGAGGACCCGTCGCCGCCGTCGCCACCGCCGCCGCCCTTGCCGCCGACCAGAAGCGGCAGACCCAGAAGCGCGCCAAGGCCGCCAGCCCCCGCGCCGCCCAGGCCGAGCAGCGGCAGAGCCGCGAGCATCGTGGCCTCTTCGCCCTCCCCGTCGAAGTCGGAAACACCCTGCGCCACGACTTCCGGATCGTCGATGAAGATCAGCGAGTCGGACGGGCTCCACTTGCCCCATGTCTCCGTCGGGCCGTACTGGGCGAACAGGACGCCGCCCTCGGTCTCGACGAAGCTGACCTCGTTCAGTTCGCCGTTGGCGCTGATGAAGAGACGGCTGTTCGCGGCGCCCGCGCTGCCCGAACTGAAGTAGTCCTCCAGCACGATCACACGGCCATCGGCAAGGGTGATCAACAGGTCATTGGCCGCCCGGTCGTAGCCGCGCAGGTCGCTCTGACCGATGTTGAGGGAAATATCGTTACCTGCGCCGCCAGCAAGAAGAAAACCTTGTCCTTCACCACCAACGGAACCGCGTTCCACCGCACCCTCAGGGGTACGGATCACGAATTCAATCGCATTCATCACTACACCGCTCTTGCCTCTGCGCCCGTCGATTTTTTTATATGACGGGCATTTTTTGCTCTGATGACCGGTTAACTTATTTTGGTCTCAGTCGCTAGGCGAAATTGACGTTGGTGCCGCCTCACGTCGCTTTGATCAGGATAAATCGCAAGTTCTGCGTCATCTTGTGGCAAAAATGCGGCGGTCTCAGCAACTATCGAAATGCATCGCCTGGCCGCGTTGTGCCGCAAGTTGTGCGGCCAATCCCATTCTCACCGCCCAGGCCCCATCCTGCAGCGAGACCTCGCAGCGCGCGCCGTTCCGCACCGCGTTCAGGAATCGGACATGCTGATAATAGGTGGCACCGTTGTGGTCGCCCGCATCCAGAAGAGTCGGGTCGACGGGTATTTCCACGATGCGCGGCGCCTTCGGGCTTCGCGGGCTGACAATGACCTGCGGCACCGGCGCCTCCGATGCGGGGCAGGGCCAGAATCGGGTGGGTCCGGGCACCAGCGCCTCGATCTTGCCAGCGGGGCCGACAGCCGACAGCTCCTCCTGGTAGCGGGAACCTTCGGCGTACATGCAAAGCTCAAGCATGGCGCGGGCGCCGTTGGCGAAATCGACGATGACATAGGCGCTGTCCCAGATGTCGGGCACCTCCTCGCCATAGCGTTCGTCGAGGTGGTTCACCTCCTGCCCGGCGCTGGCCATGATCCGCACCGGGTCGGACTTCAGGATCAGGCGCATCAGGTCGAAGAAGTGGCAGCACTTCTCCACCAGCGTGCCGCCGGTGTTCCGATTGAAGCGGTTCCAGTCGCCGACCTTCGGCAGGAACGGAAAGCGGTGTTCCCGGATGGTCAGCATCTTCACACCGCCGGTCGCGGCCTCCACCTGCTGCAGGAAGGTCGCAACAGGCGGCATGTAGCGGTATTCCATCGCCACCCAGATCGGCGCGGGATAACTGGCCGCGATACGCGCGACGCGTGCCGCATCCTCGGGCTCGGTATAGAGCGGCTTCTCCATGAGGATCGGCAGCGGCCTCAGCTCTGCAATCCGTTCGAGCTGCGACAGGTGCAGGTGGTTCGGACTGGCGACCAGCAGCGCGTCGAGGTCAGGCTGGGCCAGAAGGTCGTCGACAGAGGAAACCTGCCCGGCCCCGGGGGCAAGGGCGCGTGCCGCGCCGGCCATCGCCTCCGACGGCTCGTAGATGGCGGCGACGCGGGCATTGGGCAGAAGGGCGATGTTGCGCAGGTGCTCCTGCCCCATCATGCCGCAGCCGATGACACCGTAATTGACGGTCGCGAGAGAGAGGTCCTTCATTTCAGCCGTGCCACGTATGTTGCAACTGTCGTGTCGATCCAGCCGCGCGACACCTCCGCGCGCGCGCCCTCGCGCGAGAAACTGATGCGCGAGGCCAGGAGCGTCGGCGTGCCTACGGCCAAGCCGTAAGACGCAGGCGCCCAGTCGGGCACCGGCGCGACGGTCATCCGGTCCTCCACCCGGCCGATCATCAGCCCAAGCTTGTCGCGGTAGAACAGGTAGAGCGACTCCGACAGGTCGGCGCGGGTCATCTTTGCCGCGTAGGAGGCGTCGAGGAAGACCTCCTCGAGGATCGCGGGCACACGGTTCAGACGGCGCAGGCGGCGGATGCGCCACGCCTCCCTGTCCGTTCCGAACGCAGGCAGGTCATCGGGCTTCGGTACCCTCGCCACGTCAAGGACCTCGGCCGTGGGCAGGCCGCCGCCTTCCAGCAGTTCGACCCGGAAGAAGGCATAGACCGCCTGCACGTCGGCCCGCGCGCGGATGTAGTTGCCTGACCCCTGCACCCGATCCAAGAGCCCCTTCTCCGTCAGGTCGGCCAGCGCCTTGCGCAGCGTTCCGACGGAAATCCCCAGCTTGGCGGCGTAGTCGCGTTCGGGCGGTAGGCGCACCCCGTCCGTGAGGCGCCCGGCATTGATCTCGCGGATCAGCATCTCGCTGATCTGGAGGTACAGGGGCAGGGCGTAGCGGTCGGTCATTGCGCGCAATCCGAAATTGATACACCATTGATCTACCCAAAATCCGCGGCTAAGCAATATGGAAAATGCGGACCGGAGACATCTTATGACCGTTGTGCCCATCACCTCCCCCGATCTCGACGCCGCCGAGGTGTCATGGTTCGCGGCGCTCTGTTCCGACGACTACGAATACCTCGGAGTTCCTGAGGGCCGGTTAAGGTCGTCCTGGGCGCATTGCTCCTCCATCGTGCAGGAGGCGGAGCAGCAGGGTTTCCGCAACATCCTCTGCCCGTCGAGCTACCAGGTGGGGCAGGATACCCTGTCCTTCGTCGCGGGCTGCGCGCCGATCACCTCGAAGATCAACCTGCTGGCCGCCGTGCGCTGCGGCGAGATGCAACCCATCATGCTGGCCCGCACCATCGCGACGCTGGATCACATGCTGGAGGGGCGGCTGACGGTCAACATCATCTCGTCCGATTTCCCCGGCGAGAAGGCGGACAGCAGCTTTCGCTACCGCCGCAGCCGCGAGGTGGTGGAAATCCTGAAGAAGGCCTGGACCCGCGACCAGATCGACCACGACGGCGAGGTCTACAGCTTCCATGGCCTGACGACCGATCCCGCCCGCCCCTACCAGACCGGCGGACCGCTGCTCTACTTCGGCGGCTACTCTCCCGACGCGCTGGAACTGTGCGGCCAGCATTGCGATGTCTACCTGATGTGGCCCGAACCCAAGGACCAGATCGCGGAACGGATGAAGGCGGTGAACGCGGTGGCGGAACGCTATGGGCGCACGCTGGACTACGGCCTGCGCGTCCATGTCATCGTCCGCGATACGGAGGCCGAGGCCCGCGAATACGCCGAACACATCACCTCGAAACTCGACGACGAGATGGGCCGCCTGATCCGCGAACGTGCGCTGGACGCGGGCTCCCTTGGCGTTTCGCATCAGGCGCGCGCGCGCGAACTGGCGGACCAGTACGGTTATGTTGAGCGGCACCTCTGGACCGGCATCGGCCGGGCGCGGTCGGGCTGCGGGGCGGCGATCGTCGGCTCCACCGATCAGGTGCTGTCCGAACTGGAAGAGTACCGCCGGATGGGCATCCGCGCCTTCATCCTGTCGGGCTATCCGCATCTGGACGAATGCCGCCACTTCGGCAGCCGGGTTTTGCCACACCTGAAGACCTGTTCATTGCCCGAAGCATACGGCAGGGTGCCGGCCACCGCCCCCGACACGCCGCTTGCCGCAGGAGCCCGCCGATGACCCCCCGCATCCAGATCACCGACGACCTGTCGTTCTCGCGCCTCGTCTACGGCATGTGGCGGCTCGGCGACGATGCCGACACCTCGCCGGAGCACGTCCGCAACAAGATCGCCGCCTGCCTCGACCAGGGCATCACCACCCTCGACCAGGCCGACATATACGGCGGCTACATGGCCGAGGAGATCCTGGGCGGCGCCCTGACCCCTGACCTGCGCAAAGAGGTCGAGATCGTCACCAAGTGCGACATCGTCGCGCCCGTGGGCCGGCACGCCGGGCACCGGGTGAAACACTACGACACGACGCGCAAGCACATCCGCAGCTCGGTCGACGCCAGCCTGAAGCTGATGCGGACCGATCACATCGACCTGCTGCTGATCCACCGCCCCGACCCGCTCATGGACCACGTGGAAACCGGGGCGGCGCTGGACGAGCTGATCGACAGCGGCAAGGTCCGCGCCGTGGGCGTGTCGAACTTCCGCCCGTGGGACTGGGAACTGCTGCAATCCGGCATGACCACCCCGCTAGCCACCAACCAGATCGAGATCTCGCTGCTGCATCATCAGCCGCTGACCAACGGCGACCTCGCCTTTCACCAGCGGCACGGTCACCCGGTCATGGCATGGTCGCCGCTTGGCGGTGGCGCCCTGTTCGCGGAATCCAGCGCGCCCCTGCGCGCGCGGCTGAACGGGATTGCCGAAGAACAGGGCGTTGATGCCGCAGCGGTCGCCGTCGCCTGGCTGATGACACATCCGGCAAGCATTCTGCCGGTCCTGGGCACGAACACCCTTGAGCGTATTGCCCGGATCGGCGATGCCTCCCGGGTGACGCTCGACCGGGAGACATGGTTTGAACTCTATACCCTCGCCCTCGGCCACGAAGTGCCCTGAGGCCCGCCGGTGACACAGTCCACCGGCCACGAGAGCTTTGATCCGGCGGATGCCGATCCCCGTGCCTTCCGCGCTGCACTGGGCCGTTTCGCCACGGGCGTGACCGTGATCACCTGCGAAACGCCAACCGGGCCACTGGGGATCACCGCGAACAGCTTTGCCAGCCTGTCGCTGGAACCGCCGCTGGTGCTGTGGTCGCCGGCGAAGGCTTCTTCGCGCTACCCGTTTTTCATGGCGGCCAAGCACTTTGCCATCCATGTCCTCGGGGCCGAACAGGAAAGCCTGTGCAAGCGTTTCGCGAAGGCGGGCGACGCATTCGACGACTTGGACTGGGCCACCGGGCCGCACGGCGCACCGCTGATCGAAGGCTGCCTCGCCCGGTTCGAATGCGAACTTTATGCCGCGCATGACGGCGGCGACCATTCGATCCTCGTCGGTCACGTCCTTCAGGTCACGGCCCGCCCCGGCGCGCCGCTCCTGTTCCATGCCGGCCTGTTCGGGCGGCTCGCCTGATCCACGACGATGCCTGAAAGGCGCATCCTGAATGGGCGTTTCGCTAGGTCCAGCACATCCCTGAATCGGGAATAATTGCCAGTTCATTGACGGAAATCGGCGAGTTGTGGGGTAACTCCGAAGATTTCCATTGCACACCTGCTACTTGCATTGTCTGGTCAACGAGATCACGATTTAGTCATCCATACTTCCTTCCCATTGATCAAAGGTCTGCCATGCCTCTGACAACGCATTTCCTGAAGACGCTGACCCGCGTCTTCATCGCCTGCTGTGCCGCGGCGGTGCTGTCCGGCGCGCCCACCCATGCCGAGCCAATGGACGCCGACGATTTCACCCAATTCGACCCGGCGCAGGCGCGGCTCGGGCGGTTGCTGTTCTACGACAAGATCCTGTCCGGCAACATGAACATCAGTTGCGCCACCTGCCATCACCACAGTCTGCACGGCGCCGACGGCGTCAGCCTCGGCATCGGAGAAGGCGGGTACGGCCTTGGGCCAGACCGACTGTCCGGCCTTGTCGGCACCACACGTGTGAAGGCCCGCATCCCGCGCAATGCCCCGGCCCTCTGGAACCTCGGGCACAGCGACCGCCGCGTGCTGTTCCATGACGGGCGGGTCGAGGTGGACGCGGATCAGCCCTCCGGGTTCCGCACCCCGGCAAAGGACCAGACACCCTCCGGCCTGAACTCGCCTCTCGCGGCGCAGGCGCTTTTCCCCATGACCTCCGCCGACGAGATGAAGGGCCGCGCCGGTGACAACCCGGTGGCCGACGCCTTCGAGGCGAGCTTTACCGAAGGCTGGGACACCATTGCGCAACGCGTGCGCGACAACCCCGGGTACGAGGCCGCGTTCCTTGTCGCCTACCCGGAAATGACCAGCGCCGACGATATCGGCATCGTGGATATCGTCAATGCCATCGCCGCCTTCATCGGGACGGAATGGCAGAGCTTCGACAGCCCCTACGACGACTACCTGCGCGACGGCACGCCGCTCGAACCGCTGGCCGAGCGCGGGCGGGAGCTGTTCTTCGGCGATGCCGGCTGCGTGACTTGCCACAGCGGCCCGCTGTTCACCGACCAGAACTTCTATGCCGCGGGCGTTCCGCAGTTCGGGCCCGGCCGCAAGTTCGAAGGCAACCTCCTGCCGGTGGACATGGGCCGGATGGAAACCACGGGCGATCCGGCGGACGCCTACAAGTTCCGCGTTCCAAGCCTGCGCAACGTCACGCTGACCGGGCCGTGGGGGCACAACGGTGCCTACAGCGACCTGCGCGACATGATCCGCCACATGTGCGATCCGGTCACGACACGCGCCCGCTGGTCGCCCGGCATGGCCCGCCTGCCCGATGTGCCCTGGCTGAGCATCGAGGACTTCACCATCGTCACCCATCGCGAGGAACAGCAGCGGCAGGCCAGGGCACTGGACATCGTGCCCGTTGCGATGGTCGAGGAGGACATCGTGGCATTGGAGGCCTTCCTCGGGGCGCTGACCGGCAAGACCGCGCTGCAGCGCCCGCTGGGCCGCCCGGCACGGGTGCCAAGCGGGCTGCCGGTGGACTGAAGGTTTAGCGACCTCTGACAATCCTGCGGCGCGGCTGCCAGGTGGCCGCGCCTATTCCATGACCGTAGAGGCCCTCAGACTCGCCGTTTCTTCAGGTCGCGCCACAGCATGCGGGAGCGCTGCTTGTGGTCCAGATCCAGAAGAAGCTGCGCCAGATCTTCCTCCACCACACACCTCGCCGCGCCCTTCATCGAGAACCAGCGCCGCTTGCGTTGCTTGCGCTCTTTCCAGTCGCGGCGCAGCGTTTCGACCAGCATGGGGTAGACGCGGACGGTGCAGGGCACGATGCACCCGTTGGACAGGATCTTTGCGTAGCTGAAGGACCCGATGGGCTGGCGCCCCACGTGACCGACCGCGCCTGCCTCTTGCAGGGCCTCGATCTCGGCCGCGGTCCAGGGTTGCTTTCCGTCCATCTGCCAGCCCTTGGGCATGACCCACCTGCCGGTGTCACGAGAGGTCACCATGAGGACCTGCAACCTGTCCTTGTCGCTCCACCGCAACGGCAGGGCAGCGATCTGTTCGCCGACCACTGGCATGTGACGTGTCGTGCTCCTCCGCCTCCCGGCTCGCATGTATCGTCGGGGTGGCCTACCGCATTCGGGTAAAGCGGACATGAACCCGGACACATCCTCCAGCCGATGAGGGTAGTGCCGCACGCCCTGTCCGGCAACGATCATGCAGCACCGTCGCGGGGTCGTCGCCGCCGATCACCTGCCAGAGGGAAACGGTGAAGCATGATGCACCCTGCCATTCAGCGTGTGGGTTCATCAAGGTGGCATTGAGGGGTCAAACCAACTTGGCTTTGGCGCCTTCAAGTGCCGACCCCGCTGAAACCTTCGCCGACAGCCAGTGGAAGAGAGGCAAGAGACCGACGGTGATGACCAGCAGTACCGCCGCCAGCTGGAACGTTGCCGCGAGCGTCACCCGCTCTGAAACCTGCCCCGCCACCATCGGTCCGGCCGCGATGCAGACATAGTAGACGGTGAAAAAGAGACCCATGCCCAAAGACCGCGACGCAGGCGGGAGTATCAGCGAGGGCAGACTGACCATCGCGCCGACCGCTACGCCCGAGGACAGACCGATCGCTACGACACAGGCGACCGAGTTCCCGATGACCGAGCCCAAGACGACGAAGAACGCAAAGCTCAGGTTTCCCAGCGCGATGATCTGAAGCCTGCGGCCGCTCCGATCCGCCAGATTCCCGGCAATTGGCCCCATGATGGCAAGGCACCAGAGCACGATTGACGTCACCGAGCCCGCCTCTGCGAGGCCCATGCCGCGGCTGACGAACAGTTGCGGGCCAAAGCTGAACACGATGGCCAGCGCTGCATTGTAAAGGCCCCAGATCGCCCCCGAAGCCAGCACTGCCCAAAGGAGGGCGCCACGCACGCTGCCGGACATTGCCACGGCGGATTGCGCGCCGTCCCGGGGCGCGCGATACATCGCCCACAGTCCAAGCAGCGCCACGGCGATCAGCCCGGTGACAAGACCCATGGCAAGCCTCAGCCCACCTGACACCGCAACGACCGGCAAGCCGATCAAGGCAACCGCGATCCCGACCGGCCATGAATTGACGAAAACGGCCATCGCCAGGCTGATCTCCCGCCCCGCGAACCAGTCCGACACCATCTTGGTCAACAGCACGTTCAGAAAGACGCCTCCCACGCCGGAGAAAAGGCGTCCAAGGAGTTGCATGGACCAGTCGCCCGACACGGTCATCATGACCCCGCCGATCAACATGAAGCCCAGCCCCGCGAGAACGACCTGCTTCTCACCGAAGTATCGCCCAAGCGCCCCGCCAGGCGCCGCTATGAAGATGCCGGGGGCAAAATACAGGCCAATCAGGATGCCGACATTGGCAAGGCTGACGGCAAAGGCATCCTCGATGACCGGGGACAGTGCAGCCACCATCTGGAACTGGATCGCCATGGTCATGCGCACCAGAAACAGCAGAGCCAATATGCGCCATCTTTGCGGTAGGACTTGCTGAGGCATGCGGACCTGCTCCGAATGACGTCTGTGACCAAAGTATTGCGGCAGATTACACTCGCCCACTGAACGTGAGTATCGGCCAGACGCATCACGTTTCATGCTGCACTTGCCCGATAAGCCCTCATGCAAATGCGGTATTGGCAAGCCTGCAGGTGCCGAGCAAGATGGTTTGCGTCAGCCATTTTCGAGGCCCGACAGTGGACAAGGAACGATTGAGCGGACGGGAAACCGAGATCGCGCGCGCCTATGCCAACGGCGGCACCTACCACCGGATCGCGGACCAGCTTGGCATAGCGCCGTCCACGGTGCGCACGCATCTGGCATCGATCTACCGAAAGCTCGGCATTTCCTCGAAACTGGAACTCTTCAAGATCCTCGAAGGCGACGCGGTCGCGACAAGCGAAGAGACCGACCAGGCCGCGATCATCTCGGAACTGGCCCTGAGCCTCGAAGAGGCGCTCAGTCGCGAACAGGCGATTGGCGAAGTCCTTCGCATCATCAGCCGGTCGGAGGGCCGGATCGACGACGTCATCGAAGCGCTTCTGGGCTACGCGCTGGAGCTCTGCGACGCTCAGTTCGGATTGTTGCTGACCTATGGCCCGGGCACCGGATTTACCGCGCGATTCATGAAGGGCATACCACCGGCGTTCGAGGACTGGTGGGAGGAGCGCGGGAGCTACAGGCCGAGCCCGCAGACGGCAATCGGCAGGCTCGAGAGGAGCCTGGATGTCGTCAACATCCCCGACGTGCGGGCTGAGCCGATCTTTCGCCAGAACGATCCCCTCCGCCACGCAACGGCTGTGCTGGGCGGCGCGCGTTCCTTCACTGCGATCCCGATGCTGGCTGGAAAACGCCTCATAGGGGCGTTCACGATCTATCGTCAACAATTGCGTCCGTTCGACGAAAGAACCGTACAGATCGCCCGCAGCTTTGCGGACCAGAGCGCAATCGCCATCGAAAATGCAAGAATGATAGGGGCGCTGCGTTCGAGCATCAAATGTTAGACGAAGTGGTTCGCTCAGGATCGAAACCCGCGCCGTTCGAGCCTTTCAAGAGCCCATTGACCTGCGCCCAGCCCCTCCCTCCGGGCTACGATAAAGTCCGCTCCGACGAGGAAACGTATAGAGGAGCGACCGAGGTTCAGCGAAGAGCAGGCATTAGGACGCTGGAGGAACCGGACACGGCTTCGTTCAACCCCTCTGCCTTGCGCCTTATCGATTGCCGCTGCGAGAGCCGCCTACTGAAAGAGCATCGAAGACAAGAAAAAACCGCACCGGAGGCACCGGCGCGGTTTTGAAATTCTGGCGGACCGAGGAGGATTCGAACCCCCGACCCCTTGATTCGTAGTCAAGTACTCTATCCAGCTGAGCTATCGGTCCGTGAGGCGTGCATGTACCGTCCGTGTCCGGGATGCGCAAGGGGCATTCTCGAGATTTTTCAACTCATGTCCCCCATCGGCAGGCGGATCTCGAAACACGACCCGGTCTCGTCGCTGCGCTTCAGTGCCAGCGTGCCGCCGTGCCCCCGGATCAGCTCCGACACGATCGGCAGACCCAGACCCGAGCCGCCCTTGCGTGCGCCGCCCTGGAACGGCTGGAACAGGTGCTCCTTCGCCTTGGGCGGCAGGCCCGGGCCGGTGTCCGTCACATTGATGACCCAGGCCTCGTCCTCCGCCCATGCGGCTACGGAGATCTCGCCCGGCTTGCCGGTGGCGATGATCGCCTGCCGCGCATTGCGGACGAGGTTGGCGAGCGCACGGTAGATCTGTTCCGGATCGCCCCGGATCATCAGGCTGGCAGGCACGTCCTCCGACAGCGAAAGGTCGGAGTCGCCGATGGCCAGCCGCTCGGCCTCCAGTACCTCGTTGGTGAGTTCGGCGAAGTTGAACAGGGTCAGTGAGGGTGCGGGTTCCTCCGCCCGACCGAAGGCCAGCGTGTTCTCGCACAGCGACACGGCCCGCGAGATGGAGTTCACCAGCTTCGGCGCCATGCGCTTGACCGCCGGGTCCTCGGATATCTCGATCCGGTCGGTGAACAGCTGGGCCGAGGTCAGGATATTGCGCAGGTCGTGGCTGACGCGTGCCACGGCACCGCCCAGCTGGGCCAGCCGCTCCTTCTGGCGCAGCGCCTGGGTCAGTTGCGTCTCGAGCGCCTGCAGCGCCTGTTCCGCCTCGCGCAGTTCCCGGACCCGGGCCGAGGGCGCGATGATGCGGCGGGCGTCTTCGGGCGCTTCGGCGTAACGCATCATGTGGCCGATCACACGCTTGATCGGGTGCACCATCAGCCGCCGGACGGCAAGGAACAGCAGCAGGGCGGTCATGACCGAGATCGCCGCCGACAGCAAAAGGATGCGCAGCCCGTAGTCGACCATGGCGGTGCGCAGTTCGGTTGTGTCCATGGTCACTTCGATCAGCTGGCCCGCGTCGCGCGACGGGGCGCCGATCACCCGGATGATCGCCGGCTCACCCGCAATCAGCCTGTAGAGCGCGTCCCGCATCAGGTCCCAGGCGCTCGCCTCCCTCAGATCGAAGGTGACGTCGACCTCGCCGGGGATCGGAGAGGTCAGCACCAGTTGCCGCATGGAGTCGCGGCGGAGCACGACGTTGAAGACGCCTGCATTGTCCAGCAGTTCCGCCTCCAGTTCCTCGGACAGCATGTCGTCGGCCAAGAGCGCGAGGGACGCGATCTGCGCCCGCTCCAGCCGCGACTCGAGGAAGTCCTCGCGGAAGCGCGCGATCGAGGGCACGAAGATCAGCACTTCGGCCAGCATCACGAAGATCACCGTGAGAAACAGGAAACGGCCAGAGAGCGAGGTTAGCATTGGGAGGTCAGCATGGGGCGGTCAGGTCAATTTCTCAGGGCAGCCATCGTTGGATCAGGCGCACAACCGTCTTCACGGTCTGGTTTTCGAACAATCTGGGGGAAAAATAGGCTCCGGCCACCCGTTTGTTAATCTCTCCAACAGTCGGATAGGGCGAAACCATCGCAGAAATTGCGCTCATCTTGAGATTGTTGGCAATCACCATCGACCAGAAGTTCGCCAGTTCACCCGCCTGGGGGCCGACGATGGACACGCCCACGGGCCGGCCGCGGACCACCATCGCCTTGATGAACCCCTGCGCGGACCGCTCGGCGACAAGGCGGTCGTTGTGGCCGAAGTCGAAGCGAGCGACTTCAAGGCGATCTCCGTGCGCGGTGCGGGCCTCGGCCTCCGTCAGCCCGACCTGCGCCAGTTCCGGGCGGGTGTAGGTGGCGCGCGGGATGTGGGCGGTGCCGGCCTTCGCAGGCAGACCCAGAACGGCAGAACGGACGACGATCCCGGCGTGGTAGCCTGCCACATGGGTGAACATCAGCCCCCCTGCCGCATCGCCGATGGCGTAGACCTTGCGGTTCGTGGTCTTCAGCGCGGCGTCCACCTTGATCCCGGTGCCCGTCGTCTCGATCCCCGCGGTGTCGAGGCCGAGGTTCTCCGTATTCGCGCGACGTCCCACCGCGACCAGCAGATGAGAGCCCGCGATCTCGCGGCCGTCCTCCAGGACCACCGACACGCCATCCGCCTCGGTGCCGCCAACGCGCGTGACCTTTGCCTCCTCGATCACCTCGACGCCCTCGGCGCGCATCGCCTCCAGCACGCGGGCGGCGCATTCGGGGTCTTCACGGCCAAGCGCCTTCGCCCCTTCCAGCACCGTCACGCGAGAGCCAAGCCTGCGGTGCGCCTGCGCCATTTCCATCCCTATGGGACCGCCGCCGATGATCAGCAGGTGCTCCGGCCGCGTCTTCAGCGACCAGAGCGTCTCGTTCGTCAGGTATGGCACCGTGTCGAGCCCGGGAATGGGCGGCACCATCGGGGAAGAGCCGGTGGCGATCACGATGCGGCGCGCGGTGATCCTGTGGTCGCCTGCCTCCACCTCCGTCGGCGCGACGAACCGCCCGAAGGCACGGATGACCCGCACGCCGAAGCCCTCGAACCGTTTCTGGCTGTCGACCGGCGCGATCTGGTCGATGACACCGGCTATGTGATCCTGCACCGCCGCGTAATCCGTGTCCGGCGTGACGTTGGCGATGCCGTAGGAGCAGAGCCGCCCCATCATGTGCGCCCTGTCTGCCGCGGCAATCAGCGCCTTGGACGGCACGCAGCCGTAGTTCAGGCAGTCGCCGCCCATCTTGTGACCTTCCAGAAGAATGACGTCGGCGCCCATCTGGCTGGCACCCGCGGCGACGGACAGGCCACCCGACCCGGCACCGAGGATGAGAATGTCGCAGGACAGCTTTTGCATGGGTCAGGTGCCTTCCCGGGTCTTGGTGATATTAGGCTTGGTTTAACGGGCCATGCCGATGGTATCCGGCGCAAGGGCGGCGATGACGAGGACGACCGCCCGGCCCCTCCTTGCATTGGTCCCGCAGCTCAGATCTCGCGCTTTCCGCGCACCGCCTTGATGACCATCGGCAAGGCCGCCAGCGCGCAGAGGGCGAGGATCGGGCCGATCACATGCGGCTCCCACAAGATCGACAAGTCCGGCGTCTCGCCCCGGTCAAACACCTCGCCGACACCGACGCCGATCCACGTGAACACGATGGCGCCCGGCACGATGCCCAGAGCGGTGGTGAAGACGTAGTTGCGAAAGCGCACCCCGACCAGCGCGGGCAGCAGGTTCGCGACAAAGAACGGCACGGCGGGCACGAGCCGCAGCAGGAAAAGCACGCTGATCTCGTTTTCGCGCAGCCCGTCGCGCAGCTTTGCGATCCGCCCTTCCGACGCATCCATGCGCGCCGACAGCATTTCACCCAGACCGGCGCGGGCCGCGAGGAAGATCAGGCAGGCGCCCGCGGTCGCCGAAATCACGTTCAGCACGGTGCCGCCCACAAGCCCGAAGAGGAACCCGCCGGTGATCGACGCCACCGCGGCGCCCGGCAGGGAAAAGCCGACGATGGCCACGTAGATCAGCACGAAGGCGGCGGCGATCAGCACGAAATGGTCGTCGCGCAGGGCAATCAGCGCATCGCGGTTCTCGGCCAGCGTCTCGAAGCTGAGGGTGTCGCGCAGCGTAAACACACCGAAAAGCGCAACCGCAGCGATCAGGATCAGCGGCAGGTGCCGCTTCAGTCCGGCCGCGCGGGCCCTCGGGTCTGTCATTTCGCTCATGGTCCTGTCCCTCGTGTGCGGCCATCCTGCCCCAAAGATGCGCCGGGCGCCTCCCCGGAAACAGGGTTCTCACACCCGCTTGATCTTCGGGACGCGGAAACGTGACAAACACGGGTCCGGCGCTCCGGTTCTGAAACATTGGCAGCCCGCGAAGTCGGGGCACTGTAACAAACGGAACTGCCGTGAAGCCGGTTGCGCAACAGGCTGAAATCGCTCACTACGGCGGGGCGCGCGGCCATTTGCCGTGTCATTTGCCTGCGCCGTTACGACAGCGCAGAAGTTTCTCAACAGGTGTTTGACAAGTGAAGTCCTCTTCCCTATAGGCAGGGCTTCCAACGTCCCTGGCGGGCGACTCGCACTGTCTTCTCGCCTGCCAATGAACCGGAGTAGCCGCGATGAAACGCACCTTTCAACCGTCCAACCTCGTCCGCAAGCGCCGCCACGGCTTCCGTGCCCGCATGGCAACCAAAGCCGGCCGCAAGATTCTGAACGCCCGCCGCGCGCGTGGCCGCAAGAACCTCTGCGCCTGAGCCTGACCCGCAAGGACGACACGGCTGGCGCCGTCATGGCGCCTTCGAAAGCCGCCCCGGTTGAAGCCGAGGCGGCTTTGTTGCCGTTGACGGTCATCAAGCGCCGACCGGATTTCCTGAAGGCGGCGCGCGCGCGTCGCGTGCCCTGCGAAGGTTTCCTTCTGCAGGCCCGCAAACGCGACCCCGGTGAGGCCGAAGGCCCGCGGGTCGGCTTCACCTGCTCAAAGAAGGTCGGCAACGCCGTCGCTCGCAACCGGGCCAAGCGCCGCCTGCGCGAGATTGCACGTCTGGTCATGCCCGGACGCGTGCACCCGGACCACGACTATGTCCTGATCGGGCGCGCGGAAAAGACCGCGGACCGCCCCTTCGATCTGCTTCAGGACGATCTCCGCAAGGCCTTGGCGGTCGTGCACGGGGGGCGGGAATGACGCCCGCCGCCTGGCTGGTCTCGCTGCCTGTCAGGGCCTATCGGCTGGTGGGATCGCCCTGGGTGGGCCACGGCTGCCGCTACCATCCCACATGCTCTGCCTACGCACTGGAAGCGCTTGAAAAGCACGGCGCTTTCCGGGGGACATGGCTCGCCGCGCGGCGCATCGGCCGGTGTCACCCCTGGGGTGGTTCGGGCATCGACAACGTCCCCGACTGAGCGCCTGTCTGATGCCGGTCGGCCACAGCGGAACGATCTTTCGCCCGTGGCCGCAAACATCTCTTCATTTTTCGGCTTTTCCTGCTAACAGGGCGGCGCACGTCAACCTGACAGAGAAGGAGTGCATGATGACCAAGCAAAATGCGCCCCGCAAGGCTGTCCCGATGACTGCATGGGGCCTGCGATCCGCAACCTATCGCTGCGCCGCGTAACGCCCCCCGCCTCTGACCAGAGGCACACTTTCATCACACATCCATAAACCGCTCCACACCGGCCCCATGCCTTTCGCATGACCCGGTCCCCGGCTCGGTCCTTTCTTCAAGCAGGAGCCCTTGGCGTCTGTGCCTTGGGAAGTCTCTCATGATCACGATTCCAAATCCGTCGCCCGTTCGCGGCGAAATCAGCACTCTCATCAGCCGGCACGGTGCCCTTCCGGTGCTGCGCGCCGTGCTGTTCACCCTGCTGTCCCGCCAGGGCCGCAAGCGGCGGCCTCCGCCGGTGTTCGCCAACGAGCTGCCCCCGCACCTGCGGCGCGACCTGGGTCTGCCGCCCCAACAGCGCAGCCTGCGGCCCGGACTGCCGCCGAGCGCCGGGCTGTTCTGACAGAGGCCGCGCGGCTGCCACGCCGCGCGGATCTGCGCTGTAGCGGGCCATGCCATGCGCGTCGCCATTGCGCGGCGGCATGCGAACGGCTAAGCCGCCGCCATGCTCGACGACAACGACGAAATCCACCCGCTCTTTTACGGGGCCCCCAAGACGACGGAGTTCAAGAAGCTCCGCAAGCGGCTTGTGCAGAACGTGCGCGAGGCGGTGGACCAGTATGGCATGGTGCAGGAAGGTGCGCGCTGGCTTGTCTGCCTGTCCGGCGGCAAGGACAGCTACACTCTACTCGCCATCCTGCACGAGCTGAAGTGGCGCGGCCTGCTGCCAGTCGAGCTTCTGGCCTGCAACCTGGACCAGGGGCAACCCGGCTTTCCGGCGACCGTGCTGCCCGAGTTCCTCGAAAAAATGCAGGTGCCGCACCGGATCGAGTATCAGAACACCTATTCCATCGTCATGGACAAGGTGCCTCAGGGCCGGACCTATTGCGCGCTCTGCTCCCGGCTGCGGCGCGGACACCTGTACCGGATCGCGCGCGAGGAAGGCTGCTCTGCCGTCGTGCTGGGACATCACCGCGACGACATCCTTGAAACCTTCTTCATGAACCTCTTCCACGGCGGGCGCCTTGCGACCATGCCACCGAAGCTGGTGAACGAGGAAGGCGACCTGTTCCTGTACCGCCCCCTCGCCCATGTCGCCGAGGCCGACTGCGAAAAGTTCGCCCGCGACATGAACTACCCGATCATCCCCTGCGATCTGTGCGGCAGCCAGGACGGCCTGCAGCGGCAGCAGGTCAAGCAGATCCTCGACGGCTGGGAAAGAAACAGTCCCGGACGACGGCAGGTGATGTTCAAGGCGCTCACAAACGTGCGGCCGTCGCACATGCTCGACCCGAAGCTGTTCGACTTCGCAGGGCTGGATATCGGCGGCAAAACAAGCAATTCGAGCGACTTCTGATCTCTGCGTTAAGGAGCGGGTTACTCCCGACTTCTAGTCTCCCTTCCGAATGGAAAGGGACGGGCAGAGATGAAGGTTTCCTTCGACAAGAGCCTCGGCAGACTTCGGATCCTCCTGCGCCGTGGCCTGCACGGGCCGCAGGTGCTCGCTTTCCTGCCCGCCGGTGTGCTGACCGCCTTCTGGCTGGGTGGCGAACCGCTGCTGATCCTGACCGCCCTTTGTGCCCCGCTGCTCTATGTCTTCGCCAACGGCGCGCCGCCCGAGGCGCCCGAGGACCCCGCCGAGCGTAAGGGCAATCTCGCGGATGAGGACACCTCCCGGTCCCTTGCCCAGCAAGCGCTGGATCGCGCAGTGGCCGCCAATCTGTCCACCGCCTGCATGATCGTGGAACTGGCCGGGCTGGACGATGTCTCGCAGCAGGCAGGGGACACGACCGCCGACACTCTGCGGGACCTGTCGCTGTCGCGGCTGCGCAATGCCCTGCGCCGCGATGACACCGCCGTGCGCATGGGCGACAACCGTTTCCTCGTGTTGCTCGGCCCGTCGCTCAGGCTGGATCTGGAGGCGCTGCTGCAACTGGCGACCCGCATCCAGAACGCGCTGGAAGAGCCCGCGGCGATCGAGAATTCCATGCGCTACCTGTCGGCCTCCGTCGGGTTCTGCGGCAGTCCTCGCATGCCATCCGGTGCGAAGGGCGCGCAGCTTCTCGAAGCGGCGCAGGTCGCCCTTGCCGAGGCGGTCGCCAACGGCCCCTCCGCCATCCGCGCCTGGTCGGAACACATGCGGCTCGCGCACACGGAGCAGAAGACCCTCAAGTCCGAGGTCGACCGCGCCCTTGCCGCCGGGCAGATCCAGCCGTGGTTCCAGCCGCAGCTGTGCACGTCCACCGGGCGCATAAGCGGGGTGGAGGCGCTGGCCCGCTGGATCCATCCGACCCGCGGCATCGTCCCCCCGGCACAGTTCCTCCGTGTTCTCGAAGACGCGGGCCGTATGGAACGCCTGTCCGAGGTCATTCTGCAACACTCGCTTACTGCGCTGCGCAGCTGGGACACCGCCGGGCTGTCGATCCCGCGGGTCAGTGTCAATTTCTCCGACCAGGAGTTGCGCGATCCCCGACTGGTGGAGCGTATCCAATGGGAGCTGGACCGTTTCGGGCTGACGCCGGAACGGCTTGGCGTCGAGGTGCTGGAAACCGTCATTGCCAGTTCGCCCGAAGGAGTCGTGGCCCGCAACATCGTGGAACTGGGCAAGCTGGGATGCCAGATCGACCTCGACGATTTTGGCACGGGCCACGCCTCCATCACCTCGCTCCGCCGGTTCAAGGTGCACCGGCTGAAGATCGACCGCAGCTTTGTCACGCGCATCGACCGGGACGAGGACCAGCACCGCATGCTGGCCGCAATCCTGGGCATGGCCGACCGGCTGGGCCTCGAAACGCTGGCCGAAGGGGTGGAAAGCGTGGGCGAACACGCCCTCCTCGCACAGCTTGGCTGTGACCATGTCCAGGGGTTCGGGATCGCCCGCCCGATGCCCGCCGACCAGATCGCCGAATGGGCGCATCAGCATGACGAACGCATCGCCGGGGCACAGCGGCTGGGACGCAGTTCCGGCTGATCTCGCCGTGCGGCGCGCTGCGCCTGCCTGTTACCATGGGCCGCATCTCGCATATATGACCGGAATCCGCTTGACCTTTCAGGCCGGGGACGATTGAACCCGGCGGTGACTTTCAAGTGGAAAGGCAGGCCCCCCCGATGGATGAACAGAACAAGAACCTATTCCTGGCAACGGCGCTCAGCTTCGTTGTCATCCTCGTATGGTTCATTCTCTTCCCACCGCAGGAGCCGGTCGAGGATCCCAATGCCCCAGCTGAGGTGACGCAGACTGCCGACCCGGCGCCCGGCGTCGCCGCCGTCCCGAACGCGGCCCCCGGCACCGAAGCCGCGGCCCCGACCGGACAGCCCGTCGGCGCCGCCGCGGACGCGCCCCGCCTGCCGGTGGAAACCGCGCGTCTCGAAGGCTCCATCGCCCTGACCGGCGGACGCCTCGACGACCTGCGCCTCAAGGACTACACAGTCTCGCTCGACAGCGACGAGATCGTCCAGGTGTTCCAGCGCGTGGGCTCCAACGATGCCTACTATACGCTGTACGGCTGGGCCCCCGGCGGCGGCCTCTCGATGGAGGAGGTGCCCGGCGCCAACACCGTCTGGAGTGTCGAGACCGGCGAGACGCTGACCACCGAGACGCCCGTGACGCTGCGCTGGGACAGCCCGTCGGGCCTGGTCTTCCGCCGCACCATCGCGGTCGACGAGGACTACATGTTCACCGTCACCCAGACCGTCGAGAACGCCAGCGATGCCTCCGTTTCGCTGGCCCCCTACGGCGTGCTGGCCCGCCATGGCGAACCCTCGAACGTGAAGAACTTCTTCATTCTTCACGAAGGCGGGATTTCCATGATCGACGGCGAACTGGCGGAAACCGACTACGACGATTTCCAGAGCGCCGGTCAGCACCAGGACACCACCATGGAGACCGCCGGGTGGACCGGTTTCACCGACCACTACTGGATGAGCATCCTGATCCCGACCCAGCCCGGGACCAAGATCAGCACATTCCACAACCAGAGCAACGACATCTACCAGACCACGGCGCGCATGCCGACGATGACCGTGGCTCCCGGCCAGACCCAGCAGGTCACCAGCCAGCTTTTCGCCGGCGCCAAGGAATGGGAAACCATCCGCGAGTACCAGAAGAACGGCGTCGACCGCTTCCTCGACAGCATCGACTGGGGCTGGTTCTTCTTCCTGACCAAGCCGATGTTCGCTGTCCTGCACTGGCTGCACGGCGTGATCGGCAACATGGGCATCGCCATCATCGGCCTGACCGTCCTGCTGAAGATCCTGCTCTTCCCGCTGGCCTACAAGTCCTACGCTTCCATGGCGAAGATGAAGGAACTGCAGCCCGAGATGGAGAAGCTGAAGGAGCGCGCGGGCGACGACCGCGAGAAGCTCCAGAAGGAGATGATGGCGCTCTACAAGAAGGAAAAGGTGAACCCCGCCGCGGGCTGTCTGCCGATCCTTCTGCAGATCCCGATCTTCTTCTCGCTCTACAAGGTGATCTTCGTCACGCTGGAACTGCGGCACGCGCCCTTCTTCGGGCCGTTCCAGGACCTCAGCGCACCTGACCCCACCTCGCTGTACAACCTGTTCGGTCTGCTGCCCTGGGCCGCGCCCGAGGCGGGTTCCATCCTCGCGCTGGTCTTCATCGGTATCCTGCCGATCCTGCTCGGCATCTCCATGTGGCTTCAGCAGAAACTGAACCCGGCGCCGGCCGATCCGACGCAGCAGATGATCTTTGCCTGGATGCCGTGGGTGTTCATGTTCATGCTCGGCGGCTTCGCCTCCGGTCTCGTGGTCTACTGGATCACCAACAACACGATCACCTTCACGCAGCAGTACCTGATCATGCGCAGCCACGGCTATCACCCCGACGTGCTTGGCAACATCAGGGGCAGCTTCAAACGTGGCAAGAAGGGTGAGGCGGCCGCGAAGAAATGACCGCGCGGCTGACCCAGATCTGGCGGTTCCCGATCAAGAGCCATGGCCGAGAGGCCCTGACCGAGGCGCAGCTTGCGCCCGGTCAGACGCTGCCCTGGGACCGTCACTGGGCCGTGGCGCACGAACACAGCGACGCCGATGGCAGCCGCTGGGTGCGCTGCAACAACTTCTCGATCGGAACCAAGGCGCCGCTTCTGGCTGCGATCACCGCCCGGCTTGACGAAGAGCGGGGCGTCGTGACGCTCTCTCATCCGGATCGCCCGGACCTGACCTTCGATCCCGATTCCGAGGGCGAGCTGCTGATCGACTGGACCCGCGGCTTCGTGCCGGAGAACCGGGCACAGTCGGCCCGCGTCGTGCGCGGAGAGACGCGCGGTTTCACCGACAGCGAGTTTCCGTCGATCACCATTGGCAACCTCTCGTCGCACCGCGCGGTGGAACAACGCGTGGGGCAACCGCTCTCCGTGCATCGCTGGCGCGGCAACCTGTGGTTCGACGGCGGCGCTCCGTGGGAAGAGTTCGACTGGATGGATCGCGAGGTCCAGATCGGAGAGGCCGTGCTGCACGTCCGCGAACGGACCGACCGCTGCCTTGCCACCCACAACAATCCCGACACCGGCACCCGCGACCATGACGTGCTCGGCGCGCTCGACAGCTGGGGCCACCGGGATTTCACCGTCCGGGCAGAAGTCGTCCGCCCCGGCCGGATCGCCATCGGCGACGACGTGAGGTGCCTGTGATGGAACTGCGCTTTCCGCTGGCCGAAGAACCCGATGACGCTGCGCGCGAGGCCGCGCGCAAGTTGTTCGTCGGAGAGGTCGACTTCCTCAAGGGCGTCGTGGCCATGGACGGCCTGCCGCCCGACGACCGGGCAGAGGTCTGCTTTGCCGGTCGCTCCAACGTCGGGAAGTCCAGCCTGATCAACGCGCTGACCGGCCGCAAGGGACTGGCCCGCGCCTCGAATACGCCGGGCCGCACGCAGGAAATCAACTATTTCACGCTTGGCAGAGAACGCTACCTCGTGGACCTTCCGGGCTACGGCTTTGCCAATGCGCCGGTGCAGGTCGTCGAGAAGTGGCAGGCCCTGCTGAAGGCGTATCTTGCCGGGCGTGTGTCCCTGCGCCGGGCCTTCGTCCTGATCGACCATCGCCACGGGGTAAAGCCCGTCGACAACGAGATCATGACCCTGCTCGACCGCTCTGCCGTGACCTTCCAGGTCGTGATGACCAAGGCGGACAAGGTGAAGGGCGTGGCACACGACAAGATCCTCGATCAGGTCCGCGGCCAGCTGGCCAAGCACCCCGCTGCATACCCCGAGATCGTCGTGACCAGCAGCGAGAAAGGCGATGGCATCGCCACGCTGCGCAGCATCATCGCCACGCTGACCTGACCTGCGGCGGCCACCGCCCCGCATCGAAGCGCGCCCCTGCGCCCGCGGGCAGCCGGGCGCCTGATCCACCGGATGCCGGAAGCCCCCCGCGCACTCCCGTCTTTGCCACAACACCCACTGGCATTCCTGTCCCGCGCGCGGCATTGTCGCAGCAGATGCCAAGGGAACGACCAGATGAGACCGCGCAACATGAACAAAGACTGGAAAGCGACCGCCCGGACCCTCTCCGAGGCCCTGCCCTACATGCAACGCTATTCCGGCGCCATTGTCGTCGTGAAGTTCGGCGGCAATGCGATGGGCGACGCCGACGCGATGGCGGAATTTGCCCGTGATATCGTGCTGATGCGCCAGGTGGGCGTGAACCCCATCGTCGTGCACGGTGGCGGGCCGATGATCAACGACATGCTCAAGAGGCTCGACATCAAGTCGGAGTTCGTGCGCGGCAAACGCGTCACCGACCAGGCCACCGTAGAGGTGGTCGAGATGGTGCTGACCGGCCTCGTGAACAAGCGGATCG
Organism: Sagittula sp.; assembly: GCF_052825245.1. Classification (NCBI taxonomy): domain Bacteria; kingdom Pseudomonadati; phylum Pseudomonadota; class Alphaproteobacteria; order Rhodobacterales; family Roseobacteraceae; genus Sagittula; species Sagittula sp. The sequence continues at coordinate 23,834 of NZ_JBRBWD010000036.1, read as the reverse complement.
TTCAGGCGATCATGGACGAGGGCGGCCGCGCCGTGGGCCTGTCGGGCAAGGACGACGACCTTATGGTCTGCGAGGCCGACGATCCGGAACTGGGCTTTGTCGGCCGCCCGATCGAGATGAACGTGCAGGTGCTGCGCGACCTCTTCACCGCCGGGATCATCCCCGTGGTGGCGCCCGTGGCGACCGGCATGGACCCGCTCGAGACCTTCAACGTCAACGGCGACACTGCGGCCGGGGCAATCGCGGGCGCGCTTAAGGCGGATCGCCTGCTCCTGCTGACGGACGTGGCCGGGGTGAAGGACAGCTCGGGCGAGGTGGTGACGGAGCTTGTCCCCGACGACATCCGCAAGCTGACCGCCGAAGGGGTGATCGCGGGCGGCATGATCCCGAAGACCGAGACCGCGCTGAAGGCGCTGGAGGAAGGCGTGCGCGCCGTGGTCATCGTCGATGGCCGCGTGCCCAACGCCTGCCTGCTGGAGCTTTTCACCGAACATGGCTCCGGCTCGATGATCCGGCAACCGGACCTGCCGCCGCTCACCCCGCGCAGATGACGCTCGAGCGGGTGGATGCCGCGGCCCGCGCGCAGGCACTCGCCGTGCGCGGTGCGCTGCATCCCGGCCCGGACGACGGTGCGCCCGAAGGCACCGGTACCATCGTGCTGCTGGGCCCGGACGAGCCGCGCTTCTGGCAGGTGTTCACCGCTTCGCCCGAGTATGGCGACGGCGGAGAGGACCCGTTGGACCGCTGGTCGAAACGGGTGATCGGCGCGCTGGCCTCGGACCTCGGCGCGCCCGCCATCTTCCCGTCCGACGGTCCGCCCTACCCGCCGTTCCTGCAATGGGCCGTGGACAGCGGGCGATGCTGGCCGTCCCCCGTGGGCCTTCTGGTGCATGACGAAGCGGGGCTGTTCCTCAGCTTTCGCGGCGCCCTCGCCCTGCCCGACCGGCTCGACCTTGCCGCGCCGCCCACGCGCCCCTGTGACACCTGCGCCGCCCCCTGCACGACCGCCTGCCCGGTGTCCGCGCTGGCAGAGGATCAAGCCTACGATGTCCCGCGCTGCCAGGCCCACGTGGCAAGACCTGAGGGGGCCGCGTGCCGGCAGGGCTGCCTCGTCCGGCGCGCCTGCCCGGTGGCCAACGACTTCCGTCGGCGCCCCGAACAGTCCACCTTCCACATGTCCGCATTCATGAGGCATTACCGACCGTGAAACGCCTGATCCTGATGCGCCACGCCAAGTCCGACTGGTCCCTCGGCCAGCCCGACTCCGCCCGTCCACTGAACGCCCGGGGCCAGAGGTCCGCCGAAGCCATGGGCGACTGGCTGCGAGAGAAGGGCTACCTGCCCGACCAGATCCTCTGCTCCAGCGCGCAGCGCACGCGCGAGACGCTGGACCTGCTGCGCATCACCGCGCCGACGAGTTTCCAGAAGGGACTGTACCTCGCCACGCCGGACAAGATGCGCAAGGCGCTGCGGAAGGCGAAGGGCGACACCGTGCTGATGCTGGGGCACAACCCGGGCATCGGGCTTTTCGCGCAGAGTATCGTCGCCACGCCGCCGGACCATCCGCGCTTTGACGACTATCCGACCTGCGCGACGTTGGTGGTGGATTTCCCGATCACGGCCTGGAAAGCGCTGGATGCGCCGGGCGAAACGGTGGACTTCGCAGTCGGGCGCGATTTCAGCGACTGATCCGCGAGCCCGTCAGCCCTGACCCGGCCTCAGCGAAACGGCGGGCTGTAGAGCAGGCCGCCCTCGGTCCACTGCAGGTTCAGTCCCCGCGACAGACCGATGGGCGTGTCCACCCCGATATTGCGCGAGAAGAGCTCGCCATAGTTGCCGCCCGCCTTGATCGCCCGGACAGCCCAATCTGCATCAAGCCCCAGCATCTCGCCCATGCGCCCTTCGAGCCCGAGCAGGCGGTTGAGCTCGGGCGTGCTGGTGCCCTGTGCCTTCAGTTCGTCGACGTTGGCGGAATTGACGCCAAGTTCCTCAGCGGCGATCAGGGCGTTCAGCGTCCAGCGCACGATATCGGCCCAGTCGTTGTCGCCATGCCGGATCGCCGGCCCCAGCGGTTCCTTCGAGATGATGTCTTCCAGAAGGACGTGGTCACCCGGGTTGGCGAAGGTGGCGCGGATCGCGGCCAGCTGGGAGGCATCGGACGAATAGACCTCGCACGCGCCCTCAAGGTAAAGCGACTGCGCTTCTGCCGTGCCTTCGACCGGCACCGCCTCGTAGCTCATCTGGTAGCGGTCGAAATACTCGTCGACGTTCAGCGCGCTCGTGGTACCGGCCTGCACACAGATCGACCGCCCGTCCAGTTCCCGCGCCGAGCTCAGCCCCAGCGTCTTGGGCACCATGAAGGCCTGGCCGTCGTAATAGTTGATGCCTGCGAAATCGACCTTCAGGTCGACGTCCGTCGCGAAGCTCCACGTCGTGTTGCGCACCAGCAGGTCGATTTCCCCGGCATTCAGCGCGGTAAAGCGGGTCGCGGCGGTGGTCTCAACGAAGTTGACGGCCATCGGGTCGCCAAGGACGGCCGCGGCCACGGCCCGGCACATGCCGACGTCGAACCCGCGCCATTCGCCATTGGAATCCTTGGAGGCGAAACCGACGAGCCCGGTGTTCACGCCACAGTTCAGGGTTCCGCGCGTCTTGACCTCGTCCAACGTCCCTGCCGTTGCGGCGCCCGCAAGCAGCATGGCGAGCCCTGCGCCGATTATCCTGTACATGCCGTCCTCACCTTCAGGTCTTTGCCTCGCCATCAACCGTCGGATCAGCCTTCGGATTCAGGAAATTATGAGGGTTCATCCCTCTTGATCGGCGACAGTTTGGGCGGATTCCTGCCAAGAGGTCAAGCCGCGATCCCGTGCTGTCATCCACGATCCGCCAAAGGCCCGCCCGGGCCTTCAAACGGTTGATAGCACGTAGAAACGCGCGGCGTGCAGAAATTCGTTCCGCTTCAGGGCCACAATTTCTGCCGCTTCCTCGTCGACGCCCCACTGCTCTTCCTGCCAGGTCTCGTCGATCCGTGACAGCCGCCACGCCTCTTCCGCGTCGCGATGTCCGCGGATCACCGCGAGGGCCAGCACCAGCGAGCCCGACATGGATACGAGATCGTGGAACGCAGCAAGCTGGAAGGCATCCAGAGCGTGCACCTCCCGCGACAGGCGCGCCAACGATTCCGGCGACTGCGGCTGGTGCATGACACCGGCGCGCGGTTCCAGCCGTGCGCCGTATGTCTCCGCCGCCCAGTCGAGCAGCGGGTCCCAGCCGTCGTTCTGGCGCTTCACCAGTGCGGCAGGCTTGTCGGCGCGGTAGCACAGAAGATCGCTGTCGCCGTAAGAGGCCAGCATCTCCGCCACATCCGCGCGCTGTGTGGCCACCTTGTCGAGGGCCGAGTTGGACATGCGCGTGAAGGGCATGGTTAGCGGGTTCACGCGCTCGTCCTGCGCGCGCCATTCGGCGGCCACCGCCTCGGCCAGCCCTTCGGTCGGGACGATCAGCGGCGTCTTGGCCGGGGTCTTCACCCCGCGCCCGTCCAGCTTGACGGCAAACCCCGGGCCGGACGGCTCGACCGTCGCGTCCTTCCAGAAGCGTTTCATTGCCCATTCGCTCATGCAGAGACCTCCAGGATGTCGAAGATCGCGGCCTGCAGGCCCGCCGTGTCGGACACCACCCGCGCTGCGTTGATCAGCGCCGTCGCCGGGTGATAGCCCCATGTCACGCCAATGCCGGGTATGCCCGCAGCGTCCGCCATGTCCATGTCGTAACTCGTGTCGCCGATCATCACCGCCTGAGGCGCATCCACGCCCACGTCATCGAGCGCCGCATATAGCATCGCCGGATGCGGCTTCGAGGGATGGTCGTCAGCAACCTGCGTGGTGACAAACCGGCCCGCAAGGCCATGCGCGTTCAGAAGCGCCGTCAGCCCCTTGCGGGATTTGCCTGTCGCCACGCCCAACAAGACGTTGTCGATGGCGCCCAGCCGGTCGAGAAGCTCCGGGATGCCCGGATAGAGCGGCGAGGCCATCGCCCCACCCTCCTTCACGATCGCCGCGTAGGACCGCTTGTAGGCCTCCACCAGGTGCGTCCTGCGGACGACGCCCAGTTGCGGCGCAAGCCGTTCCATCGCGACCGGCAGCGACAGGCCGACGATGCCCAGCACATCCTCGCGCGCCGGTTGCGGCAGGTCCTGACTGTCGAAGGCCCGGGTCATCGCGGCGAGGATATCGCCCTGGCTGTCCACCAGCGTCCCGTCGACGTCGAAGATGACAAGCTTCAGATCGGTCAATGCAGCGCCTCGAACGGATCGTCGTCGGCAAAGTCCTCTTCCCAGCCCAGCGTGTCCCAGCTTTGCTTCATATGCTCGGGCAGCGGGGCGGTCACGGTGAAGGGCTTCTTCGTCACCGGGTGCAGCAGCGTCAGCGACCGCGCGTGCAGGTGCAGCTTCTTCGAGATGATCCCGCCAAGCTGGGCGCCCCAGCCGTCGCCGAGGTTCTCCTGACCGGAGCCGCCGTACTTGCCGTCGCCGATGATCGGGTGACCGATCTCGGCCATGTGCGCGCGAAGCTGGTGGGTGCGGCCGGTGATCGGCTCCATCGCCACCCAGGACGCGCGACCCGCGACGCGGTAAAGCGTGGCGTATAGCGTATGCGCCCGCTTGGCGCCCTCGGTCGTGGCGATGTCCTTCGGATGCACGCAGCGCATCTTCTCGGCCTCGCCGCCCTTGCCGTGGCCGGGTGCCTTCACCAGGCCGTACTTGATCTCGCCAAGGTAAGGGGTCGGCACACCGGCGACCAGCGCCCAGTAGATCTTGCGCGCCTCGCGGTGGCGGATCGCCTCCGTCAGCGACTTGGCCACGGCACGGGTGCGCGCCAGCAGCAGCACGCCCGAGGTGTCCTTGTCCAGCCGGTGCACGAGCCGGGGCTTTTCGTCCATGCCGAAGGTCAGCGCCTCCGACAGGCCGTCGACGTGCCGGGTCTGGCCCGAGCCGCCCTGCGTCGCCAGCCCCGGGGGCTTGTTCAGCGCGATGATGTGGTCGTCCTTCCACAAGACGCAGTCGCGGATCATCTCCGCGTCCTTCTCGTTGAAGGAGGGTTTCGGCGCGCTTTCCACTTGCCCCGGTTCGGGCAGCGGAGGGATGCGCACCTGCATGCCCGTCTCGATCCGCGAGGACGCCTTGCAGCGCCCGCCGTCGATCCGCAGTTCGCCCTTGCGGCACATCTTCTCGATGCGGGCCTGGGCGACGTGGGGGAACAGCCGCTTCAGCCAGCGGTCCAGCCGCTGGTCGCCGTCGCCCGGCCCCACTGTGATGGTCTGTACCCGGCTCATGTCGTCACGCTCCGTGCCAGCAGCAGCCCCGCGAAGAGCGCCGCGATGGAGACGACCACCGACGCGCCCACGTAAAGCGCCGCGATGCCAAGTTGCCCGCGTTCGTAAAGCGTCACCGCGTCCAGCGAGAAGGCCGAGAAGGTGGTGAACCCGCCCAGCACGCCGGTCATCAGGAACGGCGCAAGGCGGTTGCCGCCCAGATGCGCCAGCACCACGACAAGGACGCCCATGGCGAAGCTGCCGACGATGTTCACCGTCAGCGTCCCCCATGGGAATCCCTTGCCCATCAGGCGCGCCATGCCAAGGCCGGTCATGTACCGGGCCGAGGCGCCAAGCGCGCCGCCAAGGGCTACTTGCAGAAGTGGTGTCATGGCGGTGTCGTCACGAATGTGGGGGTGGTTGTCAAGCACGCGAAGGCCGCCCCGCGGGATGCGGGACGGCCTTCGCTCGTCAATTCAGGCTCAGGCTGCCTTGGCGCGGCGCTGGCGGCGCGGACGGCCCTTGGCTGCGGCGGGCTTGGCATGGGCCGGCTTGTGACCGCCGCCGTGCTTCGCGCCGTGACCGCCGCCACCGGGACGACCGCCCCGGCCACGACCGTTGCCGCGGCCCACGGGCTTCACCGGTTCCCAGGCTTCGCCGCCCGCGACCTCGATCTCGCGGCCCATCAGCTTCACGATGGCCTTGAACTCGCCCATCTCCTCGGCCGAGCAGTAGGCGACCGCCGTCCCGTCCCGGCCCGCGCGCGCGGTGCGCCCGATCCGGTGGACGTAGTTGTCGGCGACGTTGGGCAGATCGTAGTTGTAGACGTAGCGCACCGACGGGATGTCGATCCCGCGGGCCGCCACGTCTGTCGCGACCAGCACCGTCAGCTCTCCGTCACGGAAGGCCTTCAGCGCGCGGTCCCGCTGACCCTGGCTCTTGTTGCCGTGGATCGAACCGGCGGCAAAGCCCTTGTCCTCGAGGTGGCGCTTCAGCTTCTCCGCACCGTGCTTGGTGCGGGCGAAGACCAGCGCGGCCTCGGTGCGGTGACCGTCGAGGTGGTTGACCAGCAGCGACGTCTTGGACTTCTGCTCGACGAAGTGCACCGACTGGTCGATGCGTTCGACCGGCTGGCCCGGAGGTGTGACTTCGATCCGGATGGGATCGGTCAGGTAGGCGGCGGCGATCTCGGCCATCTGCTTCGGCATGGTGGCCGAGAACAGCATGGTCTGACGCTCTTTCGGCAGGACCTTGGCGATCTGCCGCAGCGCGTGGATGAAGCCGAGGTCCAGCATCTGGTCGGCCTCGTCCAGCACGAGGAAGCGGGTCGCGTCCAGCCGTACGGCCTTCTGCTCCATCAGGTCGATCAGGCGGCCCGGGGTGGCGACCAGCAGGTCGGTGCCCTTGGCAAGACGGTTGATCTGCCCGTTGATGGAATTGCCGCCGGTGACCAGGCCGATCTTGACCGGGGTATTGGCGGAGTAGGCGCGCAGGTTGTCCACGATCTGCTTGGCCAGTTCGCGGGTCGGCGCAAGGATCAGCCCGTGCACCTGTTTCGGGCCGGGGCGCGACTGGTCGCGCATGATGGTGGTGACGATCGGCAGGCCGAAGGCGGCCGTCTTGCCGGTGCCCGTCTGCGCAAGGCCCATCACGTCGCGGCCGTTCAGCGCGTGCGGGATGGCCTGGGTCTGGATCGGGGTCGGATCGGTGATGTTCAGGTCGGCGAGGTTCGCCAGGAGGCGGGGCGGCAGCCCCAGCATGTCAAAATCCAAAAGGTGTTCCTTCGAAGCGCCAGCAGGCGCGAATAGCGTGGCACCCGCCGGAAGGGCAGGACCGCAAGGGGACCGCGAACGCGGGCACCGGACCGTATGTCGGGCGCCTGTCGCGGGTCTGGACCCAAGCGTGATGTGGGAGCCATGTCAGGGAGTGTGGTCGGCAGGTTGGATGTGCCGAAACAGCCGTGCGGGCCATATTGCCCGTCTGCCCCGCTCACGCGGCGGGTGCGGCTGAGGGGCATATGATCGCTGCGGTGCGGAAAGTCAATCGCTACCGAGCATCATGGTCCGTTTATCGTCATGGCGTCCGGCGCAGCCCGGCAGGATCGGCGCCCATTGGCTTCACATTTGCGAGGTATGACAAGGCATGTCGTACCCGATACCGGACACATATCGAACCGTCGCACGCTCCGGTTCCTGCCGAGGGAAAGGGCCGGCCGCACTCCTCCCTTGCACGGCAGCCCCTCAGCGACTATACGCCCCCGGTGGCCCGACTCGACTTGCGCGGCCACACTTCACAATCAAGAAAAGCCGTGGTTGGCCCGTATCGCTTCGAGGGCCACATCCGGCAATGGAGAAGCGACATGAAACTCAATGAACTGCGCGACAATCCCGGCGCAACCAAGACCAAGAAACGCATCGGCCGCGGCCCGGGTTCGGGCAAGGGCAAGATGGGTGGCCGTGGTATCAAGGGTCAGAAATCCCGTTCGGGCGTGGCGATCAACGGCTACGAAGGCGGCCAGATGCCGCTCTACCAGCGTCTGCCCAAGCGTGGCTTCACCAAGCCGAACCGCCTGAGCTTTGCCGTCGTGAACCTGGGTCTCATCCAGAAGTTCGTCGACGCAGGCAAGCTGGACGCCGCCAACATCAACGAGGACACGCTGGTGTCCTCGGGCCTCGTCCGCCGCAAGCTGGACGGCATCCGCGTCCTCGCCAAGGGCGACGTGACCACCGCCCTGACCATCGACGTGACCGGCGCCTCCAAGTCGGCTGTCGAAGCGGTCGAAAAGGCCGGTGGCGCGCTCAAGGTCGCGGCTGCGGAGTAACCTCCGCCCGCGCCCTGCGGCGCAAAACCGGGTTGTGAGCGGCGTCAGCGCCGCTTACATAGCCCCCAGTTTTCCCAAAGCGCCGCCAGACGGAAAACCCGTCTTGGCGGCGTTTGCCTGAAAAGAGAGATCCGCATGGTATCCGCAGCAGAGCAGATGGCCGCCAACACCAGCTGGGCCGCGCTGGGTAAGGCAACCGACCTGCGCAACCGCATCTTCTTTACCCTCGGCCTTCTGATCGTCTACCGCCTCGGCACCTTCATCCCGGTTCCCGGGATCGACGGCGCCGCGCTGCGTGACTTCGTGGAGCAGGCCTCGACCGGCGTTGCGGGCATCGTGTCGATGTTCACCGGCGGTGCGCTCGGCCGGATGGGTATCTTCGCGCTGGGGATCATGCCCTACATCTCCGCCTCCATCATGGTGCAGCTTCTGACGGCCATGGTGCCGGCGCTCGAGCAGCTCAAGAAAGAGGGCGAGCAGGGCCGCAAGAAGATCAACCAGTACACCCGCTACGCCACCGTCGCGCTGGCCACCATGCAGGCCTACGGCCTTGCCGTCAGCCTCGAAGGCGGCGACCTCGTGACCGATCCGGGCTGGTACTTCCGTGCCTCCTGCGTGATCACGCTTGTCGGCGGCACCATGTTCCTGATGTGGCTGGGTGAGCAGATCACCGCGCGCGGCGTCGGCAACGGCATCTCGCTGATCATCTTCGTCGGCATCGTCGCCGAACTGCCCGCAGCCCTGGCGCAGTTCTTCGCTTCCGGCCGGTCGGGCGCCATCAGCCCTGCGGTGATCGTCGGCGTGATCCTGGCCGTCGCGGCGCTGATCGCCTTCGTCGTCTTCATGGAGAGGGCGCTGAGGAAGATCACGATCCAGTACCCGCGCCGCCAGGTCGGCATGAAGATGACCGAGGCGCAGTCCTCCCACCTGCCGGTGAAGGTCAACCCGGCGGGCGTCATCCCGGCGATCTTCGCCTCGTCGCTGCTTCTGCTGCCGGTGACGATCTCCACCTTCTCCGGCTCGGATTCGGCTGGCCCGGTGATGTCGACGATCCTTGCCTACTTCGGTCCCGGCCAGCCGCTCTACCTGCTGTTCTTCGGGGCGATGATCGTCTTCTTCGCGTACTTCTACACGTTCAACGTCTCCTTCAAGCCGGACGACGTGGCGGACAACCTCAAGAACCAGAACGGCTTTGTCCCCGGCATCCGTCCGGGCAAAAAGACGGCGGAGTACCTCGAATACGTGGTGAACCGCGTGCTGGTGGTGGGCTCCCTGTACCTGGCCGGTGTCGCGCTGATGCCGGAAATCCTGCGCACGCAGCTTGCCATTCCGTTCTATTTCGGTGGTACTTCCGTACTGATCGTGGTTTCCGTGACCATGGACACCATCCAGCAGGTGCAAAGCCACCTCCTGGCGCATCAATACGAAGGTCTTATCCAGAAATCCCAGTTGCGTGGTAAGGGTAAGGCGCGCAAGAAACGTGGAGGACCTGCGCGGCGATGAATATCATTCTTTTGGGGCCGCCGGGGGCGGGCAAGGGCACACAGGCTCGGTTTCTCGTGGAAGAACGCGGCATGGTGCAGCTCTCGACCGGCGACATGCTGCGCGAGGCGAAGGACAGCGGAACGGAAATGGGCAAGAAGGTTGCCGACGTGATGGCACGCGGCGAGCTTGTCACCGACGACATCGTGATCGGCCTGATCCGCGAGAAGCTGACCACCGAGAAGGCGTCGGGCTTCATCTTCGACGGCTTCCCGCGCACCCTGAAGCAGGCCGATGCGCTGGGCGAGCTGCTGGAAGAAGTGGGCCAGACGCTGGACAAGGTGATCGAACTCCGCGTCGAGGACGAGGCCCTGGTAAAGCGCATCACCGCGCGCTCGACCTGCGGATCCTGCGGCGAGGTCTACAACGACATCACCAAGCCGATCCCCGAGGATGGCAAGTGCTCGAAGTGCGGCGGGACGGAGTTCAAGCGCCGCGCCGACGACAACGAGGAATCGCTGCGCACGCGCCTGATGGCCTACTACAAGCAGACGTCCCCGCTGATCGGCTATTACTACCATGCAGGCGTGCACAGCCGCGTGGACGGCCTGGGCGAGATCGACGAGATCAAGTCGGCTATTGGCGGGAAGCTCGACGGCTGAACGTCATCCCTGAAACGAATTGACCGAGAGAGGCCGCGAGAGCGGCCTTTTTCCTGCGCCGTCCCACGGCCAGCAGTTCGACATGGGCCCGCAGGCTTGAATCCGAGATGGCAGAGGACTTCAGGCTCTCGATGAACGCCGCCGCACGCATTTGCAGCACGTCGTCGTAGCCCATGGCAAAGCGCTCGAAGCTGCGGGTGTCGGCCTGCATCGTGCGGATCACGTCGAAATCGGTATGGCGCGGGTCGCGGCGCAGGGACTCCGTCACCTGCCCGACCGCCTCGGGCGGCCCTTCGAGGAGCTGGATGTAGTGGGTGCGCGTCCGGAAGAGGAACCCCGTCAGGCCAAGTTCCGCATTGCGTTTCCGCGCCACCCTGAGGATATCCCTGTCGGTCCCGCGGCCCATCGGATGAACCGCGCGACTGACGTAAACGACCTGTGTGATCATCCACTCCCCCGAGCACACCAATTTCGTTGACCGGACCACAATGTCATGATCCGGGTGCACGGACAACGGTTTATGTACTGGCTTATACGCCCGTTCAGGGCTATATCCCGATTTGCCCGAAACGAGGACTTGACAGGGGTTGACGTTGTGGCGTCCGCCCCTTAGGTAGCCCCATCCCGCATGGGAAGCCGCCCGAATCGAAGGCCTTCGTGCCGGGCAGATCACCTGAGAAATGACGGACAGCCCGTGCGCCGACCGCACGGGCTCATGTTGTGAAAAAAGGGCCCGGTGCTACGGGCTCGCAACGAAAGGAACAGAGACTTGGCACGTATTGCCGGCGTCAACATCCCGACCGCCAAGCGCGTACCGATCGCGCTCACCTACATCACCGGTATCGGCCACACATCGGCCCGGGCCATCTGCGAAGCCGTGGGCATCGACGCGACCCGTCGCGTGAACGAGCTTTCGGACGCCGAAGTCCTCGCCATCCGTGAGCACATCGACGCCAACTACACCGTCGAGGGCGACCTGCGCCGCGACGTGCAGATGAACATCAAGCGCCTGATGGACCTCGGCTGCTACCGCGGCCTGCGCCATCGTCGCAACCTCCCCGTCCGCGGCCAGCGGACCCACACCAACGCACGCACGCGCAAGGGCCCCGCAAAGCCCATCGCAGGCAAGAAGAAGTAAGGGAGGCACCGACCAATGGCACGCGATACTCGCCGCACCAGCGGCAAGAAAAAGGTCTCCAAGAACATCGCCGCTGGCGTGGCGCATGTGAACTCGACCTTCAACAACACCAAGATCCTGATCTCCGACGTTCAGGGCAACGCCATCTCCTGGTCCTCCGCAGGCACCATGGGCTTCAAGGGTTCGCGCAAGTCGACCCCCTACGCTGCCCAGCTCGCCGCGGAAGACGCAGGCAAGAAGGCACAGGAACACGGTGTGAAGACGCTCGAAGTCGAAGTGCAGGGCCCCGGTTCGGGTCGTGAATCCGCGCTGCGTGCGCTGGCTGCCGTCGGCTTCAACATCACGTCCATCCGCGACGTGACCCCGATCGCGCACAACGGCTGCCGTCCGCCGAAGCGCCGTCGCGTCTGATCCGACCAGAATATTCGACGAGGCGGGGCACAATGCCCTGCCTCGTTCTGTCGTTTCGAAACCTCGGGCGTCGGCATCTATTGGACATGGGACGCCGGCAGGTATGGAGGGAACTGCATGATCCACAAGAATTGGGCAGAATTGATCAAGCCGACCCAGCTTGAGATCAAGCCGGGCGCTGATCCGTCCAAGCAGGCGACCTGCGTCGCCGAGCCGCTGGAGCGGGGCTTTGGTCTGACACTTGGCAACGCACTGCGTCGTGTGCTGCTGTCCTCGCTGCAAGGCGCGGCCATCACCTCCGTGCAGATCGACAACGTCCTGCACGAGTTCTCCTCGGTTGCAGGCGTGCGCGAGGACGTCACCGACATCATCCTGAACCTCAAGCAGGTCGCCCTGAAGATGGAAGTAGAAGGGCCGAAGCGCCTCTCCGTCTCCGCGAAGGGCCCCGGCGTGGTAAAGGCCGGCGACATCTCCGAATCCGCCGGCATCGAGATCCTCAACCGTGACCATGTCATCTGCCACGTCGACGAAGGCGCGGAAGTGTACATGGAATTCACCGTGAACACGGGCAAGGGCTACGTCAGCGCCGACAAGAACAAGCCGGAAGACGCACCCATCGGCCTGATCCCGATCGACGCCATCTATTCGCCGGTCAAGAAGGTCGCCTACGACGTTCAGCCGACCCGCGAAGGCCAGGTTCTGGACTACGACAAGCTGACGCTGAAGGTGGAAACCGACGGTTCCGTCACGCCGGAAGACGCGATTGCCTACGCGGCGCGCATCCTGCAGGACCAGCTGTCGATCTTCGTCAACTTCGAAGAGCCCGAGTCGGCCACCCGCCAGGACGACGACGACGGTCTGGAGTTCAACCCGCTGCTGCTGAAGAAGGTCGACGAGCTGGAGCTCTCGGTCCGTTCGGCAAACTGCCTGAAGAACGACAACATCGTCTACATCGGCGACCTGATCCAGAAAACCGAAGCCGAGATGCTCCGCACCCCGAACTTCGGCCGCAAGTCGCTGAACGAGATCAAGGAAGTGCTGTCCGGTATGGGTCTGCACCTCGGCATGGACGTCGAGGACTGGCCGCCGGACAACATCGAGGATCTGGCCAAGAAGCTGGAAGACTCGTTCTGAGAATAGCGGTGGGTCCGTCTTATGACCGGACCCACCCTTTGACGAGGCGGCAACGCCTCGTTCCGGGCCTCACGGCCCCAAGGAGAGCCGGTGACACGCATCGCCGGACTGACAAAGCAAAACCGCCCGTAGAGGGCACGTTAGGAGTAAGAAAATGCGTCACGCAAAAGGCTACCGCCGCCTGAACCGCACCCACGAGCACCGCAAGGCACTCTGGGCGAACATGGCCGGCTCGCTCATCGAGCATGAGCAGATCAAGACCACCCTGCCGAAGGCAAAAGAACTGAAGCGGATCATGGACAAGCTGATCACGCTCGGCAAGCGCGGCGACCTGCACGCCCGCCGTCAGGCCGCATCCCAACTCAAGGAAGACAAGGACGTCGCCAAGCTGTTCGACATCCTCGGCCCGCGCTACGCAGAGCGCAGCGGTGGTTACACCCGCGTCCTGAAGGCCGGCTTCCGTTACGGTGACATGGCCCCGATGGCCATCATCGAGCTGGTGGACCGCGATCCCGAGGCAAAAGGCGCCGCCGACAAGGCCCGCCTCGAGGCGCTCGAAGCAGAAGAATAATTACGGACGGCGCACGACGCCGATCCGTGGGTCACAGACTCGGGACAGTGAAAGCCCCCGCCGCGCAAGCGACGGGGGCTGTTTCTTTGTCGTGAGCGGTATGGCCGGTTCAGTCCACCATCTCGCGCTGCCGCATGGGCATGGCATCAATCGTGGCAAAGAGGTCATCGACCGACAGCGGCGTTTCCTGACGCAGCTTTACGCCGCCGTCCTTGCCGACCAGCAGCACTTCGAACCCGTCGACCGCCAGGGCGGCCCGCAGGCGCCCCTTCTCGTCCGGTGCGGTATCCGTCAGCACCACGATGTCCCGCTCTGCCAGACCGGCCTCTGCGGCCCGCAGCAGCGCAATTTGCTCTGTGTACTGCGCGTCGTCGCTGTCGGGGGCAAAGACCAGAACCGGACGCACAGACCATCGGTAGGCCTCCAGATCCTCACGGTCCGGCGACAGGCGCAGGAACAAAGCGTTGTCCGCCGCGGCGGCGCTGCCAGCAAGGCCAAGCGCCACCGCAAGTTTCTTCACGATGGCCGTCATGTCAGCTCTCCTTCCGAAGGTGTGCCTGCGACGTCCATCTGGCCCGGCATCACGCCGCGTCCAGCTCCCGCTTCACCAGCTTCTCGATCTCGCGGACAGGGTGGTTGGTCAGCGTCTTCGGCACCTCGGCGACGACCTTGTCGGCAACCTCCTTGTGCATCTCCTCACGCAGCACGCCCAGCACCTGCGGCGAGGCGACAATCACAAGATGCTTGAAAGAACCCTTGTGCGCCTCCTCATAAAGCTTCTCGGCGAGGTCGGCCGCGAACCGCTCCTTCGCCAATTCATGCCAGTCGGTGTCGTCCATGGCCGAACGCTGCTGCACGCCGGTGTCGTTCATCCGGCCGGGCCGGTTGGCGGACTGCTCGCGGTCCGAGGGGTTCTCCTGCTCGTCCTCGTCGAAGACATCCAGGTTCGGATTGTCGTGGTCGGTCAGGTTGCGCAGGAACAGCGCCTTTTCACTGTCCGTCACAACGACCCATGTTCCGTTTTTCAGCTTGCTCATGCTCAGGTGCTCCCCTTGTCCGTGCCGTGATGGCCGCCGAGGTTCCCGGAGCCTGCTTCGTCCGATTTCGTGACGCGGGTCGCGCCCGGATCGTCCTTCTCGGCACGCTTCATTTCGTCTCGGGTGCCCACCTTTCGTTCAAGGTTGCCCTGCGCGCGGCCCTGGTCGGACGGCGTGTCGACGTCATCGACATAGGCTTCCGTCTCGCGGCGCCCGTCCTTGGATTTCAAACGCTCCGGCATGGGGTCCTCCTTTTCTTTCCGTTCTCTGCAAGGTCAACGCCCGGGCAGGGAGCGGCGTTCCGCCGGGTTGAAACGTACCCCCGCGGCAGGCATATCAACCGGACACGAAAACCGGAGGTTCCCCGTGCGCGTCCTGCTGCTCTGCCTGACCGCCATTCTCGCCCAGCCCGCCCTCGCCCAGACCGAGGTGCCGCAAAGCCAGGCCCAGATTTCGCTCAGCTTCGCGCCTCTCGTGAAACAGGCAACCCCCGCGGTGGTTAACATCTACGCCAGCCGTGTCGTGCAGCGGAACCGCAGCCCCTTCGCCGACGACCCGATATTCGGCAACCTATTCCGCGACTTCCAGAGCCAGGCCCGCCCCCGGATCCAGAACTCCCTCGGCTCCGGCGTGATCCTGTCGGAGGACGGGATCGTGGTGTCGAATTACCATGTCGTCGGACAGGCCACCGACATCCGCGTGGTGCTGAACAACCGGCAGGAGTACGCGGCCAAAGTGCTCCTGGGCGACGAGGAATCGGACCTCGCCATCCTCCAGCTCGAAGGCGCCACCGACAAGCCCCACCTGCCCCTCCGCGACAGCGACACGGTGGAGGTGGGCGAACTGGTGCTGGCTATCGGCAACCCCTTCGGCGTCGGGCAGACCGTCTCTTCGGGCATCGTCAGCGGGCTGGCACGCTCCGGCACCGCCACCGGCAACGCGCGCGGCTACTTCATCCAGACCGACGCACCGATCAACCCCGGCAACTCCGGCGGCGCGCTGATCGACATCGAGGGGCGCCTGATCGGCATCAACACCTCGATCCTCACCCGGTCGGGCGGGTCGAACGGCATCGGCTTCGCTATCCCCTCCGGCCTCGTGGCGCAATTCGTGAAACAAGCCGCCGCCGGCAACACCCGCTTCGAACGGCCCTGGGCCGGGATGACCGCACAGCCGGTGAACGCGGACCTGTCAGAGACGCTGGGCCTCGGCCTGCCCGGCGGCGTCGTCATCGCCGAACTGCATGCCGCCAGCCCATTTGCAGAGGCAGGTCTGCGCACCGGCGACGTCATCCTCGAGGTGGACGGCATGGCAGTCAACACCCCCGCCGAGGTGCTGTTCCGCATGTCGGTGCGCGGCATCGGGGCGGAGGCGGATGTGCTCTACATCCGTGACGGCGACCAGTCCCACGCCCGCGTCGCCATGATGACCCCGCCGGAGGACCCGCCACGCGACACAATCAGCCTCGGCGAAGACGCGACCCTGCCCGGCCTCTCCATCGCCCGCGTCAATCCTGCCGTACAGGCGGACCTGGGCCTGCCCCTCTCCACCAGCTACGGCGTGGCTGTCCTCGACCCCGGCCCCTACGGCGCGCGGGCCGGGCTGCAGCGCGGCGACCTCGTGCTGCGGGTCAACGGCGCGCCGGTGGCCTCACCCGCCGACGTGGAACGCCTGATGCGCCGCGCCGGGCGGCTGATCCAGATCGAGGCGCTGCGCGGCAACCGCCGCCTCGTCCTGCAGTTCCGGATCTGACCGTGGCCGACCTCTTCGACAACTCACCCACGCCCGCCTACAACGCCCCCCGCCCGCTGGCGGACCGCCTTCGCCCGCAGACGCTGGCCGAGGTCATCGGACAGGAGCAAGTGCTCGGCCCGGAATCTCCGCTGGGGGTGATGCTGGCCGCCGGCAGCCTCGGCTCGATCATCTTCTGGGGGCCGCCCGGCGTCGGCAAGACCACCATCGCGCGGCTTCTGGCCGATGCCACCGACCTGCACTTCGTCCAGATCAGCGCGATCTTCACCGGTGTGCCGGAGCTGCGCAAGGTCTTCGACGCGGCCAAGCTGCGCCGCCAGCAAGGCCGCGGCACGCTGCTTTTCGTCGACGAGATCCACCGCTTCAACAAGGCGCAGCAGGACGGCTTCCTGCCGCACATGGAGGACGGGACGATCCTGCTCGTCGGCGCCACGACCGAGAACCCCTCCTTCGAACTGAACCGCGCGCTGCTCAGTCGGTCGCAGGTTCTGGTGCTCGAACGCCTCTCTGCCGGGGACCTCGAAAAGCTGGCCACCCGCGCCGAAACCATGCTCGACCGCAAGCTGCCGCTCGACGAAGGTGCCCGTCACGCGCTGATCAACATGGCCGACGGCGACGGCCGCGCCCTCCTGAACCTGATCGAACAGGTGATGTCGTGGAAGATTACAGCACCGCTCGGCACCGACGGGCTGAAGACCCGCCTGATGAAGCGGGCGGCGCAATACGACAAGTCCGGCGACGGCCACTACAACCTGATCTCGGCGCTGCACAAGTCGGTGCGCGGCAGCGATCCGGACGCGGCCCTCTATTGGTTTGCACGGATGCTGGACGCGGGCGAAGACCCCCGTTTCCTCGCCCGCCGCATCACCCGCATGGCGGTCGAGGACATCGGCCTCGCCGATCCGCAGGCGCAGGCCGTCTGCCTCGACAGCTGGAACACCTACGAACGCCTCGGCTCGCCGGAGGGCGAGCTGGCGCTGGCACAGGCGCTGATCTACCTCGCCCTGGCGCCCAAGTCGAACGCCGCCTACGTGGCCTACAAGGCCGCGCGCAGGTCGGCGAAGGACACCGGCTCCCTCATGCCGCCCAAGCACATCCTGAATGCGCCCACCCGGCTGATGAAGGAGCAGGGCTACGGCACCGGCTACGCCTACGACCACGACGCCGAGGACGGGTTCTCCGGACAGGATTACTTCCCCGAGGACATGGGCCGCACCCGGTTCTACGACCCCGTGGACCGCGGCTTCGAACGCGACATGCGCAAACGCGTCGACTACTTCGCCCGCCTGCGCAAGCAGCGCGGCACCGACTGACGCCCCACCCCCTTCATCTTGGCGGCAAATACCTCGGGGGGCCCCGAAGGGGCGGGGGCAGCGCCCCCTCCGCACTCTCCGCCCGCACCACGCACAGGGCCCCGCAGGACCTCAGCGCACGCTCACCGGCAGCATTGCCCAGCCCCGGAACCGGGCCAGCGGCACGCGCTTGCGGTCCCCGTTCGGCACAAGCCGTGGAAACCGTGCGACGAAGCGGCCGATGGCGATGCGCCCCTCGACCCGCGCCAGGGTCGCGCCAAGACAGACATGGATTCCTGTGATGAAGGCGATCTGGCGGTTGGGGCGCCGGGTGATGTCCAAAACGTCGGGATGGGCAAAGACCTCCGGATCGCGGTTGGCCCCGGCGATGGATGTGTGGATGTAGGTGCCCTTCGGCAGAACGCCGCCCGAAAGGGCAATGTCCTCTCCCGCCAGCCGGTTGCCGATCTGCAGCGGGCTTTCCACACGCAGGAATTCCTCCACCGCGGTGCCGATCAGTCCGGGGTCGTCCAGAAGCATGCGGTGCTGGTAGGGGAAATCCAGCAGCAGTCCGATGGCGTTGCCGACAAGGCTGGTCGTCGTCTCGTGCCCGGCGTTCAGCAGGAAGATGCAGTTCTGGATCAGTTCGTCGCGTGTCAGCCGCCGTCCGTCGTGTTCGCCAAAGATCAGGCTCTGCAGCACCTCGCCCTGACGCGCAGCGTCCGGGTTGCGGCGCCGGTGGTCGATCAGGTCGCCCAGAATCTCGCCGAACTCCGTGACCGCGCGGTTGCCCTCCTCCAGCTTCTCATCTGAGACCACCGGGTCCAGCGCACCGAGGATGGCGAGGGAATAGCCCCTCAGGCGGGCGCGATGCTCCTCCGGGATACCCAGCATGAACGAGATGATCTCGGTCGGCAGGACCTTGGCGAAATCGTCGATCATGTCGAAGCGGCCCATCTCCTCCACCCGGTCGAGCAGGCGGTCGACGATGCCCTCGATCAGCGGCTCGAACTCCGCCAGCTTGCGCGGGGTGAAGGCGCCGGACACCAGCTTGCGCACCACCGTGTGATAGGGCGGATCGTTGAACACGAGGCTGGAGGTATGATGGGTGTGCAGCGGACAGGCGCCGAACTTCTCGTCGAAGGCTCGGGTCTTGTCCGACGACATCTCACGCGACTGGTAGATCTTCAGAACGTCGTCGTAGCGCGTCAGGTAGACGGACCCGTCGGGGTTGCGGTGCATTGGCGCCTGTTCCCTGAGCGCCGCCAGCATGGGATGGGGATTCTCGATGAAGTCCGGCCCAATGGCGTTCAGGTCAAAGCCGGCGGTGTCGAGCATCTCATGTCCTCCCCACAGCAGAGTGCGGGAAGGACAAATCGCCTGCAAGAGGGTGCGTGATGCGCCCCAGGGTGGCTGTGCCTCAGCCCAGTTCGCCGGGCTTGTACCACTCGCCCATCTTCACTTCGGCCGCGTCACCGACCATTTCGGCGAAGGCCTCCGGGTCCTGCGTGCCGCCGTCGCGACCGCGGTAGTGATAGGGATAGACCACGGCGGGCATGAAGGCCTTGACAGCCTCGGCGGCCTGTTCGGCGGTCTGCGTGAACGGCAGGTTCATGCACATGAAGCACAGGTCGATGTCGGTCAGCGCTTCCATCTCGGGCGTCGGTTCGGTGTCACCGGAGACGTAGATCCGGAAATCGCCCATGGTCAGGACATAGCCGTTGTCGCGGCCCTCCGGGTGGAAGTTCATACGGTCCTCGGTCACGTTGTGTGCCGGGATCGCGTCGATGGTCAATTCGCCGAAGGTCTTCGAATCCCCGTTCGCCATGGCCTCGGCGCTCGGCTTGATGTCCTCGTTCAGCATGTCGAAGACCGCCGGGTTGGTGTAGATCGCAACCGGCTTGTCCGCGGGCTTCACGGCGGAGAGCGTCTCAGCGTTGTAGTGGTCGCCGTGCTCGTGCGTGATGAGGATCAGGTCCGGGGCGGG
Source organism: Sagittula sp. (assembly GCF_052825245.1). Classification (NCBI taxonomy): domain Bacteria; kingdom Pseudomonadati; phylum Pseudomonadota; class Alphaproteobacteria; order Rhodobacterales; family Roseobacteraceae; genus Sagittula; species Sagittula sp. Next base: position 4,237 of record NZ_JBRBWD010000036.1, on the reverse strand, counting down.
CAGGCCCTCGTATTCCGAGGCCTCGCCGACCGGATCGACGTAGATCACGCCCACCGGCGTCTCAAGCACGATGGAGGCGTGGTGGACCGGGTGCACGGTCACGGCGCCCATGTCCGTCTCGAACATGTCGCCCATGTGGGCCTCGGCGCGGGCAGCGAAGGGCAGGACCATGATGGTCCCGGTCGCGGCGGCGGAATACAGAAAAGTCCGGCGGTTGATGGTCATCGAAACGCTCCCTGTTCGTTTGGTGACGCAAGGGTAGCGCCCGGCCTGTTCCCGGCAACTTGAACTCTGCGTGAGAAATGTGTCTGCGATGCAAACGAAAATCGCCGCCCCTTGCGGGACGGCGATTTGGCGGGCCTGTTCTGGCGTGCGGGCGATCAGCCGCGCAGGCCACCCTGGGCGCGCAGGTATTCGGTCCAGCTCGGGACCGGCTTGTGGTTCGCCACGCTTTTCAGGCGCTCGACGACAAACCCTTTCGCGATGCTGCGGAAGATGGGGGTCATTTGGTGTCTCCAGTGTGCGACTTGATTGTCTTACTGGCAGATAGACCCGGCGGAGGCCCGTTACAAAGCCCGTTTGGACAATGCTGCAATGCAGAAAACGCATAAGTTTTGTGCAGAAAATTAATTTCAAAATCAGCCGTTTGGGCGATCTTTTCCGCCGGTATCACCTCCCCTGCCCCAATAAAAACACCCGCCGGCGGAACCGGCGGGTGTTTCTGATACAAATCCGGAAGGACGGCTCAGCCGCGCTCTTCGATGATCTCCACGAGGTGCGGGATCTTGCGGATCATGCCGCGGATGGAGGGGGTATCCTCCAGTTCGCGGGTCTTGTGCATCTTGTTCAGGCCCAGGCCGATGAGCGTCTTGCGCTGGATCTCCGGGCGGCGGATCGGGGAGCCGATCTGCTTGACGACGATGGTCTTTGCCATGGGTTACGCCTCCTCAGCGACCTGGCTCGATTCCTGCGGCGCTTCATCGCGCTTGGGCAGGATGTCGGCCACTTTCTTGCCACGACGCTGCGCAACGTTGCGCGGCGACTGCTCCTTCGAGAGGCCCTCGAGGGTGGCGCGGATCATGTTGTACGGGTTCTGCGAGCCGATCGACTTGGCGACAACGTCGTGTACGCCCAGCATTTCGAACACGGCACGCATCGGACCACCGGCGATGATCCCGGTACCCTGCGGTGCGGTGCGCATCACCACGCGGCCAGCACCGTGACGGCCTTCGACGTCGTGGTGCAGCGTGCGGCCTTCCTTCAGCGGCACGCGCATCATCTTGCGCTTTGCCTGCTCGGTGGCCTTGCGGATGGCCTCGGGGACCTCCTTCGCCTTGCCCTTGCCGAAGCCGACGCGGCCCTTCTGGTCGCCCACGACCACGAGCGCGGCAAAGCCGAAGCGCTTGCCCCCCTTGACGGTCTTGGACACACGGTTGATCGCGACGAGGCGATCTGCGAATTCCGGTGTTTCGTCGCGGTCGCGACGGTTGCCCCGGCGGTTATCACGTTCTGCCATCTGGCATTCCTTCCTTGTGGTGCCCAAGAGCACCGGTTTGGCCAATCCAGGTGGTGCGCGGACGCGGACCCCGGATCATCGAGGCGGTGACCCGCCTGCAAAAGAGGGTGCCCCGAAGGCGCACCCTACCTTCTGTCCCATGGCGGACACGTCTTGCGACGCCCTTCCGGCGGGACGGTGAGCAGGGCGGAGAAACTCCGCCCCGCCACGCATCAGATCTTCAGACCACCTTCGCGGGCGGCGTCGGCCAGGGCCTTCACCTTGCCGTGGAACAGGAAGCCGCCACGGTCGAAGTAGGCTTCTTCCACACCGGCTGCCTTGGCACGTTCGGCAATCGCCGCGCCGACCTTTGCAGCCGCCTCGACGTTGTTCTTGCCGACCACGCCCAGCGTCGGCTCGAGCGAGGATGCGGAGGCAAGGGTCTTGCCTGCCACATCGTCGATGAGCTGAGCCGAGATGTTCTTGTTCGAGCGGTACACCGACAGGCGCAGGCGCCCGGCGTTGACCTTGCGAAGTTTGTTCCGGACGCGCAGACGGCGCTTCAGGAACAGTTGACGTTTCGTATTTGCCATCGTTCCCGTCCTTACTTCTTCTTGCCTTCTTTCATGAAGATGTATTCGCCCTTGTAGCGGATACCCTTCCCCTTATACGGCTCCGGCCGGCGCCAGTCGCGGATGTTGGCCGCAACCTGGCCCACCTGCTGCGCGTCGTGACCTTCGATGATGATCTCGGTCGGCTTCGGGCAGGTGATGGTGATGCCATCAGGGATCGCGAACTCCACGTCGTGCGAGTAGCCGAGGTTCAGCCGCAGGGTGTTGCCCTGCAGTGCAGCCCGGTAACCCACACCCTGGATCTCCAGCTCTTTCTTGAAGGTGTTCTGCACGCCGTGCACCAGGTTGGCGACGACGGTGCGGGACATCCCCCACTGCTGGCGCGCGCGCTTGGACGACCCGCGGGGGGTCACCTTCACGGCGCTGTCCTCGACGACGATGGTCACGTCGTCGGTGGCAGTGAAGCTCTGGGTCCCTTTCGGGCCCTTCACTTCGATGGTCTGGCCGGAGACCTTGGCGTCGACGCCCGAAGGCAGCTCGACCGGTTTCTTACCAATACGAGACATGTGAAAGCCTCCTTAGAACACGGTGCAGAGCACTTCGCCGCCGACGTTGGCTGCGCGTGCATTTGCGTCCGACATCACACCCTTGGGGGTGGAGACAATCGACACGCCCAGGCCCTGACGGACCTGCGGAATGTCATTGACACCCATGTAGACGCGACGACCGGGCTTGGAGACCCGCTTCACTTCGCGAATGACGGGGGTGCCGTCGAAGTACTTCAGGCTGATCTCGAACGCGGGGTGGCCGCGCTCGTCCGTGCTCTTTTCATAGCCGCGGATGTAGCCTTCGTCAGCCAGCACGTCCAGAACCCAGCCGCGCAGCTTGGACGCGGGGGTCGAGGTCGTCGACTTGCCGCGGGCCTGTGCGTTGCGGATACGGGTGAGCATATCGCCGATAGGATCGTTCATATCATACCCTCCCTTACCAGCTGGATTTCACGATGCCGGGCAGCTTGCCGTTCGAACCCAGTTCGCGCAGCATGATCCGGGAGATCTTGAGCTTGCGGTAGTAGGCATGCGGACGGCCAGTCAGCTGGCAGCGGTTGTGCAGACGGGAGGGCGCAGAGTTGCGCGGGAGCTTTGCAAGCTCCAGACGCGCCTTGAAACGCTCTTCCATCGGCTTCGATTCGTCGTTGGCGGCTTCCTTGAGCGCGGCCCGCTTGGCGGCATACTTCTCCACCAGGCGCTGGCGCTTCTTCTCGCGCTCGACCATGGATTTCTTGGCCATGTCTTTTCCCCTTACGCCTTGGTGAACGGCATGTTGAATGCGGTCAGCAGTGCCTTGGCCTGCGCGTCCGCGGTATGCTCGCCGAAGTCGATGGCGGTGGTGGTGATGATGATGTCCATCCCCCACACTTCGTCGACCTTGTCGAACTCGATCTCCGGGAACACGATGTGCTCCTTCAGGCCGGTGGCAAAGTTGCCGCGGCCGTCGAAGGACGCCTTCACGCCCCGGAAGTCGCGGATGCGGGGCATCGCGACGGTGATCAGGCGATCGAGGAATTCGTACATGCGCACGTCGCGGAGGGTGACCTTCGCGCCGATGATCATGCCTTCACGCAGACGGAACGGCGCGTGCGACTTCTTCGCCTTGGTGCCGACGGCCTGCTGGCCTGCGATCTTGGTGAGATCCTCGACGGCCGACTTGGCCTTCTTGGAGTCACGGACGGCTTCGGCGCCACACCCGATATTGATCACGATCTTGTCCAGACGCGGGATCTGCATGTCGTTGGTGTAGCCGAACTGCTCCTTGAGCGCCGCCTTGATCGAGTCCTTGTACTGGGCCTTCAGACGCGGGGTGTAGTTTGCAGTATCAAGCATCGATCACGTCCCCCGTGGTCTTGGCGTAACGGACCTTCTTGTCGCCTTCCATGCGGAAGCCAACGCGGGTCGGTTTGCCGTTTGCGTCGACGATGGCCAGGTTCGACAGGTCGATCGGCAGCGCCTTCGGGACGCGGCCACCCTGCGAGGTCTGGCTCTGGCGGGTGTGACGGATGGCCATGTTCAGACCTTCCACGACAGCCTTGCCGGCTTTCGGGTCAACAGACTGGATCTCTCCGGTCTTGCCCTTGTCCTTGCCGGTGAGGACGACGACCTTGTCGCCTTTC